>JAKSAU010000390.1 GCA_022361535.1 Desulfobacterales bacterium | reverse complement strand
GCTTTACGTCTTCCTGGTATTTATTCGATGAAGTCATTGTCCATTCTTGGTTCCACCGGCTCCATCGGAACCTCAGCCTTAAAAATAGTCCGGATGCACCCGGACCGGTTTAATGTTGCCTGTCTTACCGGTGCCAACAACATCGAGTTGATGGCTGATCAGGTCAAAGAGTTCAAACCGGCCATGGTAGCGGTGTTGGATCAGAAAAAAGCCGATCAGTTATCAAAGCTTCTCAGTCGTGAATACTGTCCTGAAATTCTTTGGGGCGAGCAAGGATATACTACGGCAGCACAATGGGATGACACAGACATGGTGCTTTTGGCCATGGTTGGAGCAGCCGGCCTTAAGCCTGCACTCGCGGCAATAAACGCTCAAAAACAGATTGCGCTGGCCAACAAGGAAACCTTGGTTATGGCTGGTGACATGGTCATGGCAGCTGCAAAAGACAAGGGTGTGGATATCCTGCCTGTAGATTCCGAGCATTCCGCAATATTCCAATGCCTGCAAGGCAACAGAAAAAGGGATGTAAAGAGGATTTTCCTTACGGCATCAGGCGGTCCTTTCAGAACACGGTCCCTGGACAGTTTTAGTTCCATTACACTGGCAGATGCATTGAATCATCCTACATGGAACATGGGTGCAAAAATAACCATTGATTCGGCCACCCTGATGAATAAAGGGCTTGAAGTCGTTGAAGCGGTGCAGCTTTTCGGCATTGCCCATGATGAAATTGAGGTGTTGGTTCATCCCCAGAGCATTGTTCATTCCATGGTCGGATTCAAGGACGGTGCTGTTATGGCCCAGATGGGCAAGCCTGATATGATGGAAGCCATTGCCTATGCGTTTTCATTACCGGCCCGGTTGGATATTGATCTTGGGTTCCCTGATTTTGCAGCCTTGGGCAGCCTGACGTTTGAAGCGCCTGACACTAAGAAATTTCCTTCCCTTGAGTTTGCTTTTGAGGCCTGTCGGCAACGGGGGACGTTGCCTGCTGTGATGAACGCGGCCAATGAAATAGCCGTTGATGCCTTCCTTCACGAACGCATTGGATTTCAGGATATTTTTACCCTTATTTCTAAGGTCATGGGCGCCCACACCTGCATTGACAATCCTGAGCTTTCAGGTATTATTGAGGCCGATTGCTGGGCCAGGGAAAAAGCAGGTTCCCTGATCAGCCGTTTATCGTAAATCAACTAGCGAGGTGCTATGGGTCACTCTGCTGTGGCATTTGTTATTGTTATAGGCGTCCTTGTATTTGTTCATGAACTTGGGCACTTTCTTCTGGCACGACTCTGCGGAGTTGGCGTCGAGGTTTTTTCCCTGGGGTTCGGCCCCAAGATTCTGAGAAAAAAATACGGTAGAACTGAATATTGCATATCTGCCATTCCTTTGGGCGGATATGTGAAAATGATGGGTGAAGAACCAGGGGCAGCTGAAGATATGAACCCCGAAGACAGACACCTTTCCTTCACACATAAAAGTTTGGGTAAAAAGACTGCTATTGTGGCCGCAGGCCCAGCGTTTAATTTTCTTTTGGCTATCCTGATTTTTTACCTGCTCTACCAGATATCGGGCATTTACATGGCCCAGCCCCATGTGGGTGAGGTGGTAGAGAACAGTCCAGCCCTGGAAGCAGGTCTTAAAAAAGGGGATATTATCAAGGAAGTTAACCGGATTCCAATTAAATCCTTTGATGATATCCCACAAATCATATCCGAAACCGGCGGCAGCCCCGTGGATATCCTGGTTGAACGTGAAGGGGAGGTAAAGGCATTTTTAATTACCCCTGAGGTCCGGGAAGGAAAAAATCTATTTGGAGAGCCAGTCGACAGATACGTAATTGGTATCATCGGCACTGGAGAAACCTTTCATCAAAGCTTGAATCCCATCCAGGCCTTGGGCAAGTCAATTGCTGACACCTTTGGTTTGGTTAAACTTACCGTTCTCTCGGTGGTTAAAATGATAAACGGCACGGTCTCTGCCGATAATTTAGGCGGACCGCTTATGATTGCACAGATGGCCGGAGAACAGGCCCGTGCCGGCATGGTGAATTTTGTATGGTTTATTGCACTGCTTTCTGTCAACCTGGGGATCATCAACCTGTTTCCGATCCCGGTATTGGACGGGGGCCATTTGCTCTTTTTCGGCATTGAAGCTCTAATGGGAAGACCGGTGAGTGATAAGCTGCGCGAAAAGCTGATTCAGTTCGGTGCAGCAGTGCTTGTGACGTTAATGATTTTTGTCTTTTACAACGACATTGTCAGACTATTCAATGGTGGATAAAATGATTTCCAATATCGAGATCACATTAAAGCAGGACTTAAGGGATGCCGAAGGCTCGGCATTAAAGAAAAAAGCAGATTCCTATTTCGGGATCAAAATAGATACGGCCCGGTGTGTTCATATCGTGACCATGGAAACCGATCTGAGCCAGGAAGACCTGGACACCTCAAGGCAGGAAATATTTACCAATCCTGTTACCCAGATCTCCAGTCTTGATCCTCTGGATATACCGTTTGACTGGTGTATCTGGGTCGGATTCAGGCCGGGGGTAAAGGATAATGCCGGTGCCACAGCCATGGAAGCGGTTAAAGATGTCTTGGGCAAGACATTTACGGCTGACGAGGGTATCTATACGTCCAAGCGGTATTGCTTGACCGGTGAAGGGTTAACACGTGAGGATGTTGAGAAAATTGCAGCTGAAATTCTTTCCAATGCCATTATCCAGCAGTTCAAGGTTTTTCATAAGGATGAATGGGATAAGAAGGTCGGAGCTGATGTAAAACCTGCCAAGGTTATCCTGAACCACGAACCCTGCTTTGATATTGTCAATATCGATACCGACGAGATGCTGGCACAGATTTCAGATGAGCGCAATCTTGCCTTGAACCCCAGGGACATCCCTGTGATCCGTGATTATTTTCTTGATGAAAAAGTTTTGAATGACCGTGTTGAGGTCGGATTGAGCAAACCTACGGACGTTGAGCTTGAGTACATTTCCCAGGCCAGATCAGACCATTGCAACCACAATACATTCAATGGCGTTTTCCGGTATACGGATGTTGAAACAGGTGAGACTGTAATTGAAGATTCTCTTTTTAAAACCTACATCAAAGATCCCACATTGGAACTGAAAGACAAAAAAGACTGGGTCGTCTCAGTTCTTTGGGATAACGCCGGTGTCGGCACTTTTGACGAGGACAACAATTACGTTGTAACCGGTGAAACCCACAATTCCCCTTCCAACATGGAAGCTTACGGCGGGGCGATTACAGGTATCGTAGGTGTTTACCGCGACCCAATGGGAACAGGACTTGGCTCCAAGCTTTTCATGGGTAGTTTCGGGTACTGCGTCGGCGATGTGAATTATGACGGCCCCTTAAAACCGCCCCTTCATCCAAGACGACTGCTTGACGGAGTTATCGAAGGAGTAAAAGACGGTGGTAATAAGAGCGGGGTGCCCACAACATTTGGCCAGACCCTGTTTGATCCCGGATATATGGGAAAAGCCCTGGTGTTTGTAACTGCCTTGGGTATCATGCCAAAAACCGTAGACGGCAAGCCCAGCCATGAAAAAACCACATCCCCTGGTGAGCTGATTATCATGAGCGGGGGCCGCGTGGGCAAAGACGGTATCCACGGGGTGACCGCATCTTCTGAAAGCTATTCTGAAAATACGCCTGCAGGGCATGTCCAGATCGGTGATCCATATACCCAGAAAAAGATGCATGATTTTCTCCTTGTCTGCAGGGACGAAGGTTTGATTCCTTTTATTACGGATAATGGCGGCGGCGGCTTGTCTTCTTCCGTTGGTGAATCTGCCATGCTTTCCAACGGTTGTGAAGTTTGGTTGGAAAAGGTACCGCTCAAATATGAAGGCCTTGATATGTGGGAGATTTGGGTGTCCGAGTCCCAGGAGCGGATGACCATTTCCGTTAAACCTGAAAATTTGGACCGGTTCATGGAACTGTCCGATCTTCACGAAGTGGAATCCACAGTGATCGGTAAATATACGGATACAGGCAAGCTTCATATTAAGTATAATGATGAAACCTGTGCCTATGTGGATATGGACCTTCTGGATAAAGGATTTCCTGCCTGGGAGTTTGATGCGGTCTGGACCCCGCCAAAAACCCGCGGCATGACCGAACCTGTGATTTCCACTCCAGTGGATTTCAACGGGATCTTGGAAGAGATGCTGACCCGACCCAATATCTGCTCAAAAGAATGGATTATCCGCCAGTACGACCATGAAGTTCAAGGTGGGTCCGTGGTCAAACCCCTGGTTGGAGTGAATCATAATATTCCGTCAGATGCATCGGTTACCCGCCCGGTACTCACAAGCGAAAAAGGTCTTGCCTTCTCCCAGAGTCTTTTGCCCTGGTATTCTAAGATCGATGCCTACCATATGATGACCTGCACCATTGACGAGGCAGTAAGGCGGCTCATTGCTGTGGGCGGTTCTTTTGACCATATCGGCGGGCTGGATAATTTTTGCTGGCCCAACATCGGGTTTGATGAAAAGACAAATCCGGACGGTAAATTTAAAGCAGCCCAGTTGGTCAGGGCATGCAGGGCATTGAAAGATACCTGCATGGCATATGAGATTCCTCTGCTGTCCGGTAAGGATTCCATGTATGTGGACGGTCACCTTGAAGGCCCGTTTGGCGAGCGGACAAAAGTGTCTGCACTTGAGACCGTCCAGTTCTCAGCCACCTCTGTTGTTGATGAGGTTGGCAAATGCGTTACCCTGGATCCCAAAATCGCCGGAGATTTGGTGTATGTAATGGGTGAAACAGGAGATGAACTGGGGGCCTCGGAATACTATGAAATGTTCGGTAAGACTGGTTTGAATGTTCCCCAAGTAGATTTTTCAGGCTCAAAAGTGCTGTACAAAGCTCTTGAAAAAGCCATTGATAAAGAACTTGTTGCTTCCTGCCATGCCGTGGCAAGGGGCGGTATCGGGGTTCATTTGGCTGTTATGGCCATGGCTGGTCGTTTGGGCCTTGAACTTGATTTAGATAAAATTCCCGTTAAAGACCAGGCTGACCTGACAGATGAAAAACTGTTATTTTCAGAATCTGCCGGCCGGTTCCTTTTAACTGTTGCACCTGAAAATAAAGAAACTTTTGAAAAACTTTGCAAGGGATTGCCTTGTGCCTGCATCGGATCGGTTGTGGACAGACATGACCGGCTGAAAATCACAGGCAATAAAAAGACCTTGGTGGACCTGACTGTCGAGGCGCTTGATACGGCATTCAACAAGACCTTTGGAGAAATGATATGAACGAGGTTAAGGCGCTTGTACTTACCGGTTTTGGTTTAAATTGTGACAATGAAACTGCCCTTGCCTTTGAAAAGGCCGGGGCCAGGGCTCACAGAGTCCATATCAATACCCTGATTTCAGGAGAAGAACGCCTTGAAGACTACCAGATCCTGGCCTTTGGCGGCGGTTTCTCCTGGGGGGACGACCATGGAGCAGGTGTAATCCAGGCTTTGAAACTCAAAAATAATATCGGCAAAGACCTGCTTGATTTTGTTGAAGCAGGAAAGCTTGTTATTGGTATTTGTAATGGATTTCAGGCCCTGGTCAACCTTGGACTTTTGCCTGGTTTGGAAGGAGATTATACCAAAAGATCCGTTGCAATTACTTATAATGACTGTGGAAACTTCAGGGATCAATGGGTTCGTTTAGCTCCCAATGAAAGCAGCCCTTGTGTGTTTACAAAAGGCTTAGGTCTATCTGACTATCCGGTTCGTCATGGGGAAGGCAAAGTGGTCGCAGAACCCGAGGTCATTGAGACTTTGGTTGCCAATAATCAGGTCGTGTTCCAATACGCAGATCAAGCCGGTAACCCTGCCGGGGGGGCATTTCCGGCCAACCCGAACGGCGCCGTAGCCGATATTGCAGGAATATGTGATCCCACAGGCCGGATATTCGGGCTTATGCCACATCCGGAAGCCTATAACCATTTTACCAGCCATCCTGATTGGCCCAGAAGAAAAGAAGAAGCCAAACGGAAAGGTAAGGCTCCTGAAGAAGGAATCACAACCGGCATCAAGCTGTTTGAGAATGGAGTCAATTATATTCGAGAAACTATTTAGCAGAGCAGGTAGGTGCATCTCAAGAAAACTTTTTAACTTGATAACGGTGTTGCTTAACCTAAGATAAGACCAAAATTTTTTTTGAGATAGCTTCTGGTATAGCCTAACTGTACTGTACTTTTTTTAACCTCATCCGGAATTGCGACCCTATCATGTTGGGAACTTTTGTGAACTGCCTGGCTATCATGGCCGGGACAACCGTGGGGATGCTGTTTAGAAACGGTATCCCCGAGCGGTATAATCAAACCGTTATGCAGGCTATAGCCCTGTCTGTTATGCTCATCGGCGTGAAAAGCGCTCTTGGCTGCCCGGATCTTCTGGTCATTATTATCAGCCTGGCAGTCGGTGCCTTGATTGGTGAATTCATAGGTATCGAAGCCTATCTTAAAAAACTGGGAGATTTTCTGGAGAAAAAATTTTCTAAGCCTGAATCTTCCAAAACGTCTTTGTCCACAGCATTTGTAACCGCATCCTTGCTTTTCTGCGTTGGTTCAATGGCCATTGTGGGATCTTTGGAAAGCGGTCTTACTGGCAATCATGATACCCTGTTTGCCAAGTCGTTTCTTGATGGGGTGACTTCCATTATCCTAACAGCTTCCTTGGGTGTTGGGGTCGGGTTGTCTGCTGCAGCTGTTTTAATTTACCAGGGAAGTATCACTTTGGCAGCAGGTTTTATGAAGCCATATCTTATACCTTCAGTGGTCAGCCAGATGTCAGCCACAGGCGGTTTGCTGATCTTGGCTATCGGCCTAAACATGCTGCGGGAGAAAAAGATTGCCGTTGGTAATATGCTTCCTGCCATTTTTTTACCCCTGGTCTATTACCTTATCACAACATTGATTTAGGCTGCCTGATACATGGCCGTAGATATTTCACAATTTTTAGAAATTTTAAAAAAAGAAGTATCCGAATACCAGGTTCCGGTGGTGGATCTCATTGCTGTGCAGACCCGGTCCCCGTT
>JAKSAU010000114.1 GCA_022361535.1 Desulfobacterales bacterium | reverse complement strand
TTTGATGTGATCGCCCAAAAAGGATGGAGCTGGGGCGATTTTAACTGGGGGTTAATGGGTGCTGTAGCAGGTATCCTTTTTTTATGGTTGGCCGGATTTTTGTAAAGATTTTTCCACTCAAATAAAAAGGACCAACTGCCTGGATCAGAGCTTGGCTGTTGGTCCTTTTTTTTAATCCCAAATTGTATTATGTGTCTGAGGTAAAATGTATTCCTTAACGTTTGTACTGTCAGCAGGCTCGTTTATTCTTCAAGATAAGCCACCCGGATGTCTGAACCGATCTCCGGGTTAAGCTGGTTTTTTACAGCACAGGCAGACATGGCCTTGATAATTGGTTTGATATATTTTTCCGGGAATTTTTGATTCACATGGAGTGTAATTTCTATTTTATCCATGTGTTTTTGCCCTTTTTTAAAAAAGGGAGTCAGTTCCAGGTTCATACCTTCGGTGTTAAGTTCGCGGGTATCGCAAAAGGATTTTGCATAAATGCCTGCGCATGATGCAAGGCTTGCCAAAAACAGGGCAAAGGGTTCAGGTGCGGTGTTATCCCCTTCGTTTTTTTTGCTTTGGTCGGTTTTGACCAAAAAATCTTTAAATTTTACATCAACGCGTTTATTTCCGGGGAAAATTACATGAAACGGTGCCATAGGTGTGTTTCTCCTTTATCAAAGTCAGGTTGTCAGGATCAGGCGGATATCTCAAGCCAGTCAAACCAGATGGGATAGTGTTCTTTGTACCAGGCCAGAATTTCTTTGAGTATTTCCTGCTCTTCAAGGGAAATAGTGGCCTTTGAAATTTTATCAAAATGCAGCACGACTTTTTCGCCGTAGTGTTCAAGGGCTTCGGTGCAAAGGGTTTGAAGCTCATTTCGGATTCTGCCGGAATCGGAAATCTTAACGGGTCGGGTTCTGAAGTCTTCTCCCTTGAAGAACCGGTTGAGCAATGGTGAGAAGACAAGTTTGCTCTGGGCAAATGGCTCTACCAGGCGCAAAGCAAAAGTGATTCTTTTATCCCCGTGTTCTGACGTCATGCGAACTGTCACTTCCCAAGTGTCCTCGCTGATCTGTGTGACACCGTCAGCTCCACTGTAAGGATCGGGAAGCATGTAACCGGAAGTGGCAAGCGTCTTCCATTGCTTTTCAGCGATCAGGTCCGAGGCATTGATTGTTCTGCGGTTCAGTGGGATACCTGCATTTTGTGCCTGTATGATGCTGTTACGGTAAATTTCTACCAGGGATTCATCAACATCTGTTCCAAAAAGGTCCTGTTCCAATGCTTTCCCGAAATTGTTATCTTCCGGGTCCAATTTCATGCTGGCAGCATCTTTATCAAACGGCAGTTGGAACTTTGAGGAAAGCACAGCCAAAGAGACATCCAAATCTAAAATGGATGACAGGCTGGCTGCCTGGATGGCTTCGGCTGATGCCGCATATCCGTCAACCACAAGCAAATGGGTTGCCCCGTTCTCCTCCTGCCAGGGTTTGACGGCAAAGGTGGGGGCATAGGTGCCTGAATCAGTAAATGGTTTGATACCTGTAGGCAGTTTCCAGCCGTCGTTTATCAGGTGGGCGCCTGCTTTTTCCCATTGTTCCCAGATTTTTCCGATCCGTGTCCTGCGCTGTTCTCCGGTAAGGGTCCAGACATGAACATTGGACGGCTCTATTTCCGGATAGGTGTCTTTTATGGCATCCATGACCATGGTTCTGGGAGTAAAATAGTTGACCAGGACAGACCTGTCTGCTGCCCGTTCAACCACATCCCTTGGGAGCACAAGGCATCCGACATAACCTTCATACTGGTCTGAAATGATCAGCGGCTGGTCAAAAAGGTGAAATACACTCATGGGGCCTGTGGGCTCACCTTTGGCAAACCTGGACGTATTTTCCAGGGTATCTATGGCAGCCCCCCATACAGTAATATCTTTTTTGTAAATGGCGCGTCTAAAATCCTCCCATAAATAATTTGGGTCATTGATGAGCCGTAATACGCATTCTTCAAGATATTTGGCTACCTGGGGCCGGGCATAAATCCGACCAAAACCCAGCAGGGGGTTTGCTCCCATCTCTGAGGTTTCTCCTGCCTTGGGCATCAAACCTTCGCCAAGGCATACCATGATGGCATGGTTTTCAGGCAGGGTTCTGGACAGATACCAGAGGCTTTCGCTCATTGCATAAGCGGAAATCGCGTCGGCATCTTTTTTAACCAGGTTCAGTTCTTTTTTGGGCAAGTCCTTACCTTCGCCGTACCGGCCAAACAAACGGGTTCCCAATGCTGTTACAGCCGAGGTCATGGCCAGCATTTTCTCAGTTCGGTCATCGGTAAAGGAAATAGAATCCATATGTCCGTTACCTGATTCATGTGGGTTTTGAGGCTTTAGCCATTCGATACGGACATCTTCCAGCCAGAGGTGGAACCTGCCAAGGATGGGCCGGGTATCAAATGCCCATTGCGAGATCAGGTTGTTTTTTTG
>JAKSAU010000036.1 GCA_022361535.1 Desulfobacterales bacterium | reverse complement strand
TGGCTGCCTTTAACGGTTTCTCTCTTGAGAACGTCTGTTTTAAAAGGAACAGACAAGGAGAACTTATGGTTGGGGACTTCAACATCTGTCTGGGAAGCAAGCGGCTTCATGACAAGAGCGGTCTTTTTGGCAGGACAGATATCGGCACAGTTGCCGCAGCCCTGGCAGTCAAGTGGGTTGACCTGCATTCTGAACTTGAATTTGTCCATGCCTTTGCCTTTACCGTCAATCGTGGCAAAGGTTTCAGGGGCGCCTGCCAATTCCTCTTCCGTGGCCACTATGGGAATAATGGCGGAATGGGGGCAGACATAAGAGCACTGGTTACACTGGATACAATTTTCAGCAATCCACTCGGGTACGTTGATGGCAACGCCTCGTTTTTCATAGGCTGCCGTACCCTGTTCCATCACGCCGTCCACGGAGAAGGCGGATACCGGAAGCTCGTCACCGCCCAGGGCGTTGATCTTGCGGCAGACATTGTCCACAAAGTCAGTGGCTGCTTCGATCTCAACAGGTTCTGTTACCGCATCAGCCCAGGCAGCCGGAACATCCACTTTAACAAGCTTGTCCAGGGTTTTATCAACGGCTTCGATGTTCATGTTGACGATGGCATCGCCCTTTTTACCGAACATCCGCTTGATGTCGGCTTTCAGCAGCTCGATTGCCTCTTCCACCGGCAGTACCTTGGCCAGGTTGAAAAAACAGGTCTGCATTATCATGTTGATGCGGTTGCCAAGTCCCACTTCACCGGCAATTTTTACGGCGTCGATGTTGTAAAAATTCAACTTTTTATCATGGATGGTCTTCCGGACGTTACCCGGAATATATTTTTCCATGTCTTCCAGGGACCATTCGGAGTTCAGCAGGAAGGTGCCGCCCTCTTTGATGCCTTTGAGCACGTCGTAGAGTTCCACGTAGTTGGCCTTGTGAACCGCCACAAAGTCGGGATTCTGGACCAGGTAGGTGGAGCGGATGGGAGTGTCACCGAACCGCAGATGGGAAACGGTGATGCCGCCGGACTTTTTGGAGTCATAGGCAAAGTAGCCCTGGGCATATTTGTCCGTATTGTCGCCGATGATGGCAATGGCGGACTGGTTGGCGCCGACGGTACCGTCAGATCCCAGACCGAAGAATTTGGCAGAGATGGTTCCTTCCGGTGCCGGGCTGAACCCTTCACCCACTTCCAGGGAGGTATGGGTGACGTCGTCTGTGATGCCCACAGTGAAATGGTTCTTGGGTGCAATGGCAGTCATATTGTCATAAACCGCTTTAATCATTGCGGGGGTGAATTCCTTGGAGGAGAGGCCATAGCGGCCGCCAACAATCTGGGGACCTTCACCGTATTCCATGAAGGCGGTGCAGACATCCTGATACAAGGGCTCACCGATGGCGCCGGGTTCCTTGGTTCTGTCGAGAACGGTGACGGTTTCCACGGTTGCGGGAACCACCTGGAGGAAGGACTCAACGTCAAAGGGTCTGTAGAGTCTTACTTTGATCAGGCCGAGACGTTCACCTTCAGTATTCAGTTTTTCAATGGCTTCCTCAATGGCTTCACAGCCGGAGCCCATAGCAACAATGACGCGGTCTGCTTCGGGATCACCGACATAGTCAAATGGCTTATAGTGACGGCCGGTAAGCTCGCCGACTTTCTTCATGTAGTTTTTAACGATGCCGGGAACGTCCTGGTAATATTTATTGGCTGCTTCGCGGCCCTGGAAGTAAATATCCGGGTTTTGGGCAGTTCCGCGGGTATCCGGATGTTCAGGGTTAACCGCTCTGTCTTTGAATTCCCTGTAAGCGTCATAGTTGAATAGGGAGGCCATTTCTTCATATTCAATCATTTCTATTTTCTGGATTTCATGAGAGGTTCTGAACCCATCATAGAAATGCAGAAAGGGGACCCGTGCTTCAATGGTGGCCAGATGTGAAACCAAGGCAAGATCCTGGGCTTCCTGCACAGAGGAAGATGCCATCATGGCAAAGCCGGTCTGGCGGGCTGCCATTACATCCTGGTGGTCACCGAAGATGGAAAGGGCATGAGCTGATACAGAGCGGGCGGTTACATGAAAAACACTTGGGAGCAGTTCGCCCGAAATTTTGTACATATTGGGGATTTTAAGCAGAAGTCCCTGGGATGCAGTAAATGTAGAGGTCAGGGCACCGGCTGCAAGAGACCCATGCACTGCACCTGCCGCACCTGCTTCGGACTGCATCTGCTTGATATCCACGACCTGACCGAAAATATTCTTTCTCCCTTTGGCTGCCCAGGAGTCAGCAATTTCTCCAAGGGGGCTGGAAGGGGTAATCGGATATATAGCTGCCACCTCACTCATGGCATATGCCACATGAGTTGCTGCAGTATTTCCGTCAATGGTCTGCATTCTTTTTTTCATAGTTTTCACCTCGTTGTATAGTAATGAGAACAACATTAATCCCAATATAACCCGTCGAACATATAATAAATCACCAGGCTTGTAAAGAATAAGACAAACAGGCTTTTTATTTTGAACAGATTAAATTTAATAAACTCTATTTATTTTATAAATAAGCAATCAATTGTTTATTTATAAACGACTATATTCCATAAGTTTCAAGCCAGGTCAAGCTAAAAAACCGATGCGAGATCAAGAGAATCGTTACCCAATAGGGAACGATATTTCTATGAATTTTCAAAGGGGCAAATGAATAGGATGGCTTAACAAATAGCAAAGTATTACCAAATTTTAACAGCTTGAATTCTTATAGCTACCCTATCAGCTGCCAGGCTGCTATCCACAGCGGCATCATTAAAATGGCCACTATGTTTTGAATCAGCATCATGGAGGAAACAGATCGCGTATCTCCACCATAGTTTTCTACAATGAGGATCAGGTTGGTCGCAGGCGGCGATGATGCCTGGATCATTAGCATACTGCATATTAAAGGTATGGACAGATTGAATTCACCAAAGTAAAGCATGCTGAACACACTTGCCGGAACAAGAAGGAATTTAACAATAGAGACAATTGCAATATCCGTGAATTCTGGCAAATCCTTTAAGGAAATCGATCCAATGGTTGCCCCTAGTATAAAAACCGCCAGGGGTACAGTTGCCTGACCCAATAGATCCATGGCAGAAATGACCGGAGCAGGAATAATCAATGTCAGTTTGAAAAACACCGCACCAACAGAAATAAATATGGCAGCCAGAGGAGGCGTCATTATATCTTTTAGCCGGAAACCAGATTCTTTATCCCCGGAAAGCATCACTTTTCCCACACTCCACATCATGGGATTTAATCCCATAACCAGAAGAAAGCAATATAGGGCAAACAGATCAAATTGGTCCGGAAACAGGATCTGGCCAATGGGCAGCACTATATAAATCCCATTTTGCATACTGGCCAGAGCCATAAAATGCTTCTTTTCAGGCTTAAACCGAAACAAAATTGCACTGAAAAAAAGTCCAGTTAACACAATCACAACCCCTGATACAGGCAAAACCCACCAAACGGACAATTCTTCAGGGTGAAACCGGATTAAGGTTTTGGCAATAATCAGACAGGGAAGAAATATGTTTACAGTCACAAAAGACAAGGCCTTTACCTGTTCCCCGGATATCATGTTCCGCCTGATAAGAAGTCCGGCAGCAAAAGCAATGAGAAACAATTGAAATATGGCATTGAATACTATTGTTCCTGTTTGAATAAACATATGTTTTTCTACTTGCTTTTTATTTGTTTTTCATCATATTTTACCTGAATAATCAGCGGTTCAACCTAACATTTTTTTTATTTTCTTCAAGGTCTTTTTTTCCTTGAATTGATATTGGTCTACAAATTGCTTTAGATTTCTATGATCTGAAAAAAGAAACTGACAAGGACACTTTGTGAACCCTTCTACAACAGAAAACACACCTATTTGGACTAACAGGGACCTGCTTATTCCCTATACAGCCCCATATCTTGCCTATGTGGGACTATCTTCCGTTTTTCACAACAAACTTTCCGTTGAAACCATCTATATTTTAAAACTGATCATTGTTCCAGGTATATTAGTCTGGGCCTGGAAATGGTATGTACCTTTGACCGGACCAAAAAATAAATGGATTTCTTGTTTGTGGGGAATAGTTTTCGGAATATTGGGCCTGGTTCTTTGGTGTGTTCTTTATGCCCCGTTTACAGAACCTGGG
>JAKSAU010000144.1 GCA_022361535.1 Desulfobacterales bacterium | reverse complement strand
CACTTTACGCACCACACACGCTACTGGTTTATGGAAAAGGGCAGAAAAGCCGCTATGTCCCCCTTATGGGGAATATCATTCCCTCCATACAAAAATACCTGGCTCAAAAGGGGTATGACAGGCAGGAAAAAATGGATGAATGGCTGTTTAAAAATCATATGAATACTCAGTTCACCAGACAGGGCATCAACTATCTCGTCAGTAAATATGCAAGATCCGCTCGGGAAATTAATCCAGAGATAATTCCAAAGGATTTCAGTCCCCACAAAATCCGCCATACGACCGCTATGGGACTTGTAGATTCAGGTGTGGATTTGATTTACATACGGGATTTGCTTGGACATGTCAGTGTTAAAACAACGGAGGTCTACGGAAAAGCAGATGCGAAACGGAAACGTGAAGCGATTGAGGCTGCCAGTAAAGAAATCGTTCCACAAGAGAAAGCGGAATGGGATACCAATATTGATTTAAAACAGTGGTTAAAAACATTCAATCGAAAATGATTATGTAAAGAAATTTTGTTGGGACTTTCGTTATTCCATGGGTTTCATCGAAAATCTTTACATAACGGAAGTCTTAACATAACCACGATTACGTTAATCTTTACATAATCGTGGGAAAATTGAACGCTTTTTCAAGACTGTTCGCACCAGGTTTCTATCATCTCTTGATACATCATGTCTTGAATCAATATCATTACTTAATTCAGCTTTCCTTAAGTGGTTGGACTCTGACTACATACGCAAGGAACATTCTGCTATTAAAAAATCACCCTTGGATTTCTTTTTAAGCCAGGCAGATAATATCAACTTTGTTCCATCAAAACAAAAGCTTGATGAACTTTTCCTGGTGAGTGTAAAGCGCAAGGTTAATCACGATGGTACCCTGCAGATAAACAAAAATCTTTATGAAACTGATATATGTCTTGCAAAAAAATCAGTTGAAGTGCGTTACGAGCCTGAATGGTTATCAGATCCTTCTTTCCCACTGTTTATCTTTGATGACAATGGTCAAAAGGTGGCAGAAGCACAATTTGTGAACTTATCCGATAACTGCAAGGTCAGGAGAAAGGGACAATAT
>JAKSAU010000145.1 GCA_022361535.1 Desulfobacterales bacterium | reverse complement strand
TCTGTATTATAGGGGCTGCAGTCATTGGTTATACACCTCCGGAAACCGGTGACAGCGTCTCAGGAAATCTTTTCAGCCTAGGGATCGCCTTTGCGTTTATTGCGACCCTTGGCTGGGGCACTGAAGGAGTACTGGTTACTTCAGGCATGGACTTTATCGAGCCGGATGCAG
Organism: Desulfobacterales bacterium; assembly: GCA_022361535.1. The sequence goes on along the minus strand of JAKSAU010000145.1, from coordinate 2,345 downwards.
CATTGAACATTCGTTATCTGGTGTCTTCATGTTTTTTTATAGGGTTCATCCTTATCAGCCCACTGATACTGGACCTGCCTGAAGATATTTCCCTATCCCGTATCATAATAATGCTCGCTAAAAGCAAAGGCACTTTGGTCATGGCTGCTACTGGTACAATCGGCGGCATGACTTTTGTGGCCTGGTACCGGGCCATGAACATGACCGGGGTAAGCCGGGCCATGGCATTAAATATTTCTTATGCCCTGTGGGCCGTGATTTTTGGTGCCTTGTTTACGGATTTGAATTTGACCACGGGGCTGGTTACCGGAGCCATCTGTATCTTTCTGGGCTCCTTGTTTGTCATAGGAAATCCCAAAGACATGATGACCCTTCGGCAGATTGATTAACCCAAATTAGATTATATATAGATATAAAGGAACAATAAAAATGAAACACCCATTGCGCCTTGCTATTGCAGCATCCTTTCTTAACGGGGATGTAAAAACCCTTGAAAAGGTTGTAGAGGAATTGGCACCTGCCTATAAAAATGACAAGGTATTTAGCAAAAATAAAATCGAAGATAACCTTATCGCCCTCAAAGCTGTAGGCATACTAAAACCCGCACAGGACTTTGCCAAAACTCAGACTTACATCATTTCAAATTATGGCCGGGACAGGGTAAAAAAAGCGCTCTGATTTTATAACAAGTCTCAAAAGAAATTTCCGATTGGTCCTGGTAAACAAGAATATCTCATATAATAAATACCGGCTCGTTAGTTCTAAGAAGCGGCTGCCGAATTTTTTTTAAAATCCGCCTGATGCCGTCTTCTTAGAACTAACGAGCCTAATACTCAAACAAGCAATACCTTCTTTTGAGGATACTGCCGTATAATTAATCTGACCGCATTATAAAGGAATATATTTTTGAGAATCCCTATAAATCCCATATAAGCGCCCTTTCGCTGCCCTGAAGTTCCTTTCCGGACTTCAGGGCAGCCTGGACGTCAACTAGAAAGTCAGCCAGCGCAGCAGATTTGATGGCACTGGCAGAAACCCTCAACCTATTGGTCGGCAAATTCAAAACCAGTTAACTGTAAATTCTTGAGTATTTTGCATAAGCAGTTTGCAGGATGGCTTTTAAATATTACCCTGCAACCTGTTCTACAATAATTCAACACAATGAACAACATTCTGTCCCTATCTTTTAGCCCAAAAATCTGTTATCTGGGAACAAATCAAAGCAACAGATTGAAGACTAGAAAAACCGAGTTTCAGTTTCTTTAAAAACAGGTGAAATTTTAATCTTCATTTAGGCATCCTTATAGTAAAGCCGAATTGACAAGTCCTACCCTGTGGTATATTTTAATCCCATGATAAAAGATGCGATAAATCTAGGGAATATCATATAATGAACAGTCAAAATTTCAAAATCATGCGGTCTCGCCTGAACAAGACCCAAAAAGAATTGGCCCAGCTTCTGGGTATTTCCATCAAAGCCATACACAGCTATGAACAGGGATGGAGAAAAATTCCCCACCATGTAGAGCGCCAGTTGCTTTTTCTGCTGTCCAGAACCATTGACCGGGACTCCAACGGTAAACAATGCTGGGAACTTATGCAATGTCCTGAAAGCAAAATGGAAAACTGTCCGGCCTGGGAATTTAAGTCCGGGGACTTATGCTGGTTTATAAACGGTACAAAGTGCAGCGGCAAAGCCCATAATTCTTGGGAGGATAAAATGGAAGAATGCCGGACATGTGATGTCTTTTTAACCTTTTTTAAGAACGAGCAAGGAGTCCTACAAAATGACTGAGTTTAAAATGGATCATGGTGCCTGCCATACAGACCGGGACACCATAACGGAACAGCGCAAAGCCCTTCCCCAGGCCATTAACAAAATAATGAACTCCATGGATGACCAGTCTTGCTTTGCTCACATCGGGGACGAGCCCATACATTTTAACACCTCTGTCAGGGTGATGATTGACAAGTTTAGAGAAATTCTGTTTCCCGGATATTTTTCCAATGAAAAAGTAGACAGTGCCAACCTGCACTATCACATGGGTCAAGCTGTATCACAGCTTTATGAAATATTATCCCAGCAGGTGATCCATGTCCTGCGCCATGATTGCTTAAGATATGACCTGGTCTGCTCTGAGTGCGAGCCACGGGGAAATGAGGTCGCATTAAAAATCATTGAGGAGATCCCTTCCCTGCGCCGGAAACTTGCCGAGGACGTAAGAGGTGCCTATGACGGAGACCCGGCGGCAAAGAGCCATGATGAAGTCATCTTCTCTTACCCAGGCCTTTATGCCATTACGGTTTACAGGATCGCCAATATTCTTCACCAACTCAAGGTGCCC
>JAKSAU010000006.1 GCA_022361535.1 Desulfobacterales bacterium | reverse complement strand
ACAACTGGTGACACCGGCCCTGCAGCCGCCCACGCAGCAGCAAATTTATCTACCATAAACTGCTGGACTTTGTTTCCTAAAGCCATGATTACCCCGGAACAAGAAGGACAGATGACAGGGATAAAGGCAAAAAACATCCATCCTGTAGGTGTAACAAACTGCCCGGACGGCGGGGACGACCTGGACCAGGTAGTTTATAATCTGTTCAATGATCCGGTCCGAAAAAAAAGGCTGAACCTGTCCAGTGTCAACTCAATTAACTGGTGCCGGGTTATGGTTCAGTCTGTTCACTATTTTTATGCTTATTTTCGTGTCTGCCGCTTGGAGAAAAGACAAATAGGCGATCCCGTTATCTTTTCAGTTCCGTCAGGTGCTTTCGGCAACCTGTTTGCAGGATACCTTGCAAGACAAATGGGACTGCCCGTAGACACTTTCATCTGTGCAGTCAATGCTAACCAGACGCTTTACAGGGCATTTACTCAAGGTATTTTCCAACCCAAAAACCTGATACCCACCTGCTCTTCAGCAATTGATATTGTACTGCCGTACAACTTTTGGCGGTTCCTTTATTTTGCCTCAGGATGCGACAAGTTAAAGTTAAGACGCTGGATGGAAGAACTTGAGGATACCGGAAGGTTTGAGTTGGACGCTGCCAGCCGTAAAAGTATTACACAAGGCTTTCATAGTGTTTCCATTTTAGACGACTTGACCTTAAAGACCATTAAATCGTTTTACGAAACTGATCAATCATACCTTCTTGACCCACATGGTGCAGTAGCTGTGGCTGGAGCCAAAGCATACAATGCTAAACAGGATATGCCAGTGGTCTGTTTTGCCACTGCTCATCCGGCTAAATTTCCCGATGTAACTGCCAAGGCATTAGGCCTGTCAGAAAGCAGTCCCTTTCCAAATGCAGCCCAACATACTGATTTAGTAAATATACCTGAGAGTAAAGCCAACCTGACAACCTGCCCCCTTGACAACCTTGAAGGCTACCTTGTAAATGCTATGGAAACATCTTTGTAATAAAGGAAAGGCGACACACAAATATTACAACAGGAGACCCGTTTGGCTGATTATACAAAACTGGACATCAAAGAGATTCACACACTGCTTGAGAATTATGATCTGGGCACCTTTGAAAGCGTAGAACCGTTGTCCGGAGGACAGGCCAATTCCAGTTACAAAATAAAAACAAAAAAGGGATGGTTTACCCTGTCAGTCTGTGATGAAAAAACAGCACAGGAACTGCTCACCATGACCCGGGTGCTAAAAAGGCTTTCCGAGCATAGTTTTAAAAGTACCCGCCTGATCTGCACAACTAATGGAAAGCCCTTTGTCGACTATCAATCCAAGCCGGTTTATGTGAAAGAGTTTATTGATGCAGAGGTGATAAGGGATTTAGACGAATCCATGCTGAACCAGGTAGGTTCAGCAATGGCCATACTTCATGGTATTGAGGCCCCCGATGACTTGCCGCAGGCGTTTCCGTATGGACGGGCAAGTTTTGATGAGATCTTGAAAATAGACATTGATCATCCGTTTAAAAACTGGCTTGAAAAAAAGACTGTTTTTCTTGACAGTGCCCTTGATTTGTCCATGGCAAAAGGGTTTATCCATGGAGATATTTTCTGGGATAACCTGTTGTTTAAAAAAGGCCGACTGGCAGCTGTGCTGGATTTTGAGGAAGCCTGCCACTATTATCTGCTTTACGACCTGGGCATGGCCAGTGTCGGTTGTTGTGCTGAAAACGGCCAGTTCATAACGAAAAAAATCAAAGCGCTGCTCAAAGGGTATCAAATATCGCGTCCCTTAACAGATAAAGAAAAAGAGCTGTTTCGGCCATTTCTGGTGTATGCAGCCACAGCTGCAACGTTCTGGCGATTTCGGCAGTACAACATCCGTTACCCACAAGCCGATCTTGGTGATTCCTATCAAGAGCTTGCCGGCCTGGCAGACCAGGCCGAATCTATGGATAAAGGTTGGTACGCCTACTTTTTCAAAGACTGAGCCAGGTGAAGCATCGCTTTATAGGCAGTGGCAATAGAGATGCCTGACCCTGATTTTTCCCGTTTCCAGTCTTGGTGACCAATCACTGACCCTGCGGCATATAACCCTTGATGAAAGACATCACCATCTTTGCCCATGGGTCTGAAAAAATCATCAGTTTCTATGCCTGCCTGATTTACCGGGTGTCCAAGGGTATTGAAAAAATCCCTGCGAAACCACTGTGACCGATCATCGGTCTGGGTAACGGGCAGGTCGAAAACCATTTCTTTTATCCTCCCGGATTCATCCACACCAAGTCCCTTGCCAAGAAAACGGCCAGTGGCGAGCACAAGACGCTCGGCAACCACCTGACGCACATAAAGTCCCTCAGTGACATCAAAGCAGAACTGCCCTGCCCCATTGACCTTGATATCCTTGACCATTGTGGAAAAATGCTGAACCGATGTCTGAGACAACTGGCCTAAAAAGGCTTCTTTGGTCCGCATCCCTGTAACCGACGGTGCAAGTGTTGGAATTTCAAAGACCTTTTTGCCCAGTTCTTTTTCCATTTTACTCTTTAGTTCTTCAAACCTGTAAATCCCAAGGATGGCCGGCATCCCAACGGCATCATATCCTTTGGTGTGGGGCCGGATCACTTCAATGAACTGTTCTAAGACATCCGGGGTTTCAAGGTCCCAGGTTAATCTTTCACACATAAGGTCCCCTGAGGTTTCACGCCCGGGAAAAGCCACGGTCACGCTACCCATGCAAGGATGGGATTTGGTAAGATTCTGTGCCATTTGCCTGGCGCCAAACCCTTTCAACCCTTTAATATCAACAATCAGGATTTGCTGTTTTTCTGCAATTGCTCTTGTACCTGCAATCATGGCCGAAGGGACACACCAGGTTGATTTCAGAGTACCGGCAGGGGTTATAATCTGCTGGTTGGTTTCAGGAGTACAATGGTATTGGATGCCGGCATTATTCATAAACGCGGTGAACTCTTCAAACCCTTGTACGATTTCATCCCTGGATACTTTGGTATAGGGGTGAAGGAGATACTGAGATTTCAGTGCCTCAATACCTTCAAACGGATTGTCAAATACTTCGACAGTTTCACCGGGGATGCATGAAAAAAGATCCAGGCACCCACTGGAAAAAGAAATTTCCGAGGCTTTACCTACGCAAACTGTCGACAGGCCCTGGTTCGCAGCAAAAATAGAAGCAGCCATACCGGCCATACCAGCACCGATTACAGCGACCTGACACTCAATGGTATTATCTGTTGTCTGATTCATAATTTCTT
>JAKSAU010000964.1 GCA_022361535.1 Desulfobacterales bacterium | reverse complement strand
GGGGCTCTATGAAGTGATTGCTGTCACAGGAGTCGAAATTTAAAAAATACCGAAAATTAGTAATAAATGGCTAGTTAAGAATCTCCCAATACTTGTTCCAAGGCAGTATTGGATGCCCAAAGAACTACCGCTACCGTCGCTGTGAGGAATAGACGGGGAGCGGCCCGATGGGCGGAAACGAACAATCAAAGAAACCGGTACTTTTGCCGGGAGACGAGGAACTCTTCGGCCGGGTGGCCTACGCAATGGTGGTTGTCGGGCTGTGGCAGAAGACCATTCGACGGAAATCGGACACGTTCGATTTCTTCGAGATATTTGGCCAGGACGGGGCGCCCGCTTTTCGGATCGGCCGGCAAACTGGCGGCCGATATGTTCTGCTAAAAATGCCTGCCGGTGCCGTCAGCCATGGCAAGACCTTTGCCGACCTGTTGCGGACCATTGCCTACGTCCCGGAGAGCGCCTAACCATCCGGGGGGCGGACCGTCCCTTCTTCAACACCTTTCCCAATTCGACAGCTCACGCCGGCCGGCGACCCGCGTCGAGCGATCAAGCGCGTGTATGATTTTGGTTAATGCCACCAGAAGGCAGTGATTTTTGGTCTTTTCCGTGCGGATGGCCGCCGGTTTCATCAATTGTTAACAAGCCCGTCCAATGATGGGGATAGGGTTCGGCCACTTGAACGCGGTCGACAGTGGGTTGGGGGTAACCGCTGACTGTAGGGGAAAGGTCTTGTTTTCAGCGCTGGCTGATCTGAGGGTTTGCGTCATTCATAGCGACGGCGATATGCGCCGCACCATCCGAGAAGAACTGAACGTTTTGGGCGTTCATCAAATCCGGGAATGCACGGATCCCAGCATGGCATTGTTGCTCCTCGGGGAGTTCGAAGCCGATTTCTGCATCGTCGATTGGCAAGGCGAACCGATGGATGGCTTGGATTTCGTTACCTTCATCCGAAACGCCGATGAAAGCCCCGATTCGAAATTACCGATCATCATGTTGACGGAAAATGCGCATACGCATCAAGTGATCGATGCGAGGAACGCCGGTGTCGACGAGTTTCTGGCGCAGCCGATTACGCGACGTGCCCT
>JAKSAU010000086.1 GCA_022361535.1 Desulfobacterales bacterium | reverse complement strand
CCACCCCCATATTTCGGGCAAGAAACATGGCCATGTCCGAGGAATCTTCAACAGCCAGATCATAAGGCATATTGGCAAGCGCTTCCTTTGAAACTGCAATGGACAAATCATTTCCGGGACGATTATATTTATCTACCATAATAAATGCATCAAAAGGTATTGTATGTCTGTCCAACCACTCCAGAGTCACATCCTTGGCTGAAGTTGGACGGCCGGTTACAATATCAATGGAATGGCCCTGACCGGCCCAAGCCTTCAATGCATCCACAGCACCATCTACCGGATCAAACCCCAGAAGAAAATCAGGTTGGTGGACAAGATCGAAGAAATAGTGGAACTCATTATCAGTCAACTGAAAAGATACCCTGAGGTCAAATGTAGTCAATTCGTCAAATGATACAGTCCTGCCAAATTCCTGCTCAATCACGCTGGTATAGGTCTCAGTGGTTTTTGAAACCACATCGTCAACATCTACATATATTCTCTTCTTAACCATGGTCGTGCATTAAAATTCAAATAGATACGGGTTAAAATACTACAACTATTATGGCCTTCAATATTCCAACAATTAGACAAATTTACCAGGGATTTGTCATATTCACAAATAAAAGTACTGTTATAGCTATTTCCAAAAACATGTTCCTTTATACGCGGGTAGATAAATTGTCGGCAGCATTCCCAGCAGATATTGCTGCTTGAGCACATAGGCTCGTTTATTCTAAGAAGACGGCATCAGACGGATTTTTAAAAAAATTCGGCAGCCGTTTCTTAGAATAAACGGGCCGGTATCTGTATATGGGATGCCCTTGCTTACCAAGTTATGGGGGGCAACTATTTTATTCCAAAGGACTATTATACTCAACCACCGCAAATCTCAGGAAACAAAACCAACGTATCGCTGTCTTGAAGACTGGAGGACAAGCTTTTACGCCGACCGTTAACCAAAACCGTATATCCGGAGTCTGGTAAATTAAGAAGGTCAAGAACAGAAGTTAATGATGCTCCCGGTTCCACGGTCAGACTGAACTGACTGTTTTCTCCGGGAGCAAATGACTTCAAATTGCCATATAGTTTGATGTTGATGTTCATTTTTCGGCTTATCAGCCGGAAAGGCCTAATTTTTCCAGCAGGTCTTGGGTGACCGCGCCATCTTTGGTCCATCCCCGAACATCATAGTATTCATCCAGCATCTCTTCCAAATGGCATACACATCCTTTGGCAGGACCACTGGGGGCAGGTTCTTTGGTCAACCGTTCCGGTATAGAGTCATCCTCACGTGTAAATCCTGCCTTTTGTAGGAAAACCCGTTCAGCATTAATAATCCTTTCCCCGGCTGTCATCAGCTCTTCCAGGGTATAGTCTGCGCCTGTGGCGGCATTTATGTATTCCAGTATCCCTGTGGGTGCCACTCCCAAATCTTTTGCCGCCAGGTTTCTAACAGCAAAGAATATACACAAGCCGGCGGAATCTATAATTGCGGACAGATCCTGAAAGGCCTTAGTTACCTTTGCTTTGCCTTCCCACTGATGAGGATCCATGGCTTCGGGAACACTGAACAGTTCAAAGTAGGCTGGGTCGCCACGCATATGGGAACCGCCGATGGGAGATGTGGCATAGGCCAGTCCCATGGCTTGGGAACCTCTTGGTTCATATCCAGGAAACTCCTGTTTTTTGGAAACCGGAGCCAGTTCAGGATGCCCGTATTTAGACGCAAGGCGATAACTTCCCTGGGCCAGTTGCTCACCAAAGCCCTCTTTTAAGCCGGTCATACGGGTAAAATCGACCAGGGCTTGAGCATCCCCCCAGCGCAAGGGCATACCGATTTCTTCTTCCGGTAGATACCCTTTATCATATAGTTCCATGGCACAGGCAAGCGTCGCCCCCATCGTGATGGTGTCCAAACCTAACTCATTACAGGTGTAATTGGCCTTAAGAATGGCTGCCAGATCATCAATGAGGCAGTTGGACCCCATGGCATATAATGTTTCATATTCCGGGCCTTCGCCTTCACCTGAATATTTTGAATCCGTAAGTTTGGTCAAACGGCCGCAGCCAATGGGACAGCCATAACAGGCCGAATTGCTTTTTAAATACTTTTTGGTGAGCTCTTCCCCATGTATCTTTTCCCAGCCGTCAAAGGTTCCCTGCTGCCAGTTTTTGGTGGGTAAAACACCAAAATTCTGGGTGGCCATCACAACTCCTGCCGTGCCATTAACCGTTAAGCCCAAAGGGGTTTCTTTTACCCCGGCTTTAAAGGTATCCAGGATCTGTTTATTAAACGCTTTGAACCGTTCCGAGTCTGCCAGAGGTATCCGGCCTTTACCTTTGACTACTACTGCTTTCAAATTTTTACTTCCCATGACAGCGCCAACACCGGACCGTCCTGCGGCCCTGTGTTTGTCATTCATAATAGAAGCAAACAACACCTGTTTTTCTCCGGCAGGCCCTATACACGCAACGCGCGCTTTTTTATCGGTCTCGCTTTTAAGCACATCCGTGGTTTTGTGGGTATTCAATCCCCACAGGTGTTCAGCCGGGCGCAACTCAACTTTTTCCTGGTCAACCCAAAGATAAACCGGTGTCTCAGACCGTCCTGAAAACACGATGGCATCAAAACCTGTCTTTTTAAATTCTGTCGGAAACAT
>JAKSAU010000306.1 GCA_022361535.1 Desulfobacterales bacterium | reverse complement strand
TGCCGGACACTTGCTCGAAGTGGCAAAAGGGTCCGGAGTGCGGATTGAATTAGAATCTGATCGGGTAGATTTTTTAGATGGTGCCCTTGAATTTGCCGGCATGGGTTTTTTACCGGCTGGCGCTCATAAAAACCGACAATTTTTTAAACAATCAGTCAATGTGGCAAACAATGTAGATACTGTCCGGTGTGATCTTATGTTTGATCCCCAGACGTCGGGCGGCCTTTTGATTTTCCTTGATCCGGCCCAGGCTGAATCCTGCTCGGAACGTATGGCTGAAAAAGGGATTCACGTGAATGTGATCGGACGTGTCAAAGGGAAGTCTACCAACGGATTCCTGGATGTCAGGTAAACCGTTTTTTCACATTGACTTAGGTAAACGCATATGATATTTGCTCTCATGATAATTGATATTTTGTGCGCTGGAAAACCGACCGGCATAACATGCCGGGGAAAGGCTGAAAATGAATAAGGATAAAGGCAAAACCTTTAGAGAATTGGGGTATTTTGCCAGCCTCGGGATGTCTGTGGCATTATCCATAGTGATCGGCCTGGCAATCGGGTACTGGCTGGACAAAAAATTTGATACACAACCCGTCCTGTTGCTGGTAGGCCTTGGATTCGGAATAGCTGCCGGATTCAGCAATATCATCAAAGCAGGGCAAAAAAGCAGAAAAATTGATGACGGATCTTGAGAAAATTGTAAATTTCATCACACGGACCAACTGGTTGCTGTTCATCGGCTCAAGCCTGGCAGCCTTGTTCCTGGCTTCCCAGAAAATGTACCTGGGAGTCTTTTTGGGCGGTCTGATCGTGACGGTAAATTTTCATCTCCTCAAAAATACAGTCAGAAAAAATATTAACCAGGAACAGGTAATGATAAAGGGAAAGTCCCTGATCGGTAACCTTTTGGTCAAATATTATTTTCGGTTTGCACTGACTGCAGTAATAATTTTTTTGCTGATATCAAACCACAGCGTGCATCCGGTAGGGCTTCTGGCGGGCCTTTCCGTGGTTGTAGCAAGCACGTTTATAGCGGCGGCGATCGAGTTAACTAGGATTTTATTCAAGGAGGCGGTATAAGGTGGAACATCCATATTTATTTCTAACTTCAGTGTTCGGTATAATTGGTTTGGAAGATTTTGCATATCATAACCCCCACGTAACTTATATGTGGTTCGCAATGCTGGTTCTCATTGTTTTGGGATGGCTTGGCGGAAAGGGTGTTGCATTGGTCCCCAAAACAGCTCAGAATGTTTTCGAAGTAATTATTTCCGGGCTTGAGGAGTTCATGGTAGGCATTACCGGCGAAGAGGGTAGAAAATCTTTTCCCCTGCTGCTGACCGTTTTCCTGTTCGTTTTTCTGGGCAACCTTTTCGGTTTGATTCCCGGATTTTATCCCCCCACCGCTAATATCAACACCACATGCGCCCTGGCACTTATTGTTGTTACCTGGAGTCATGTAATCGGTGTTCAAATGCACGGTGCCAAATATGTTAAGCATTTCCTTGGACCCGTACCCGCGCTTATGCCTCTTTTCCTTATTATTGAAGTTATCGGGCATTTGGCACGCGTATTGTCCCTTACCTTGCGTCTTTTCGGTAATATGATGGGTCATGAGCTGGTTGTAGGTATTCTCCTCATGCTGGCCGGTCCATTTCTTGTACCCCTTCCCATTATGGCAATGGGTATCCTTGTATCCCTGATCCAGGCTATCGTATTCTTCCTGCTGCCCACCATGTATATTGCGGGCGCTATTGAAGAAGCACATTAAGGGATAGAAAATAAGGCTTTATTACGGGATTTTTGGAAGAAGCCCGTTTGTTTATAATACTTAATTTTTAAGGAGTAAAACATGGAATTTCTAGTTGGTAGTGTATGGGCAGCAGGTCTTGCCATCGGTATCGCCGCTTTCGGTTGCGGCATTGGCCAGGGTCTTGGTTTGAACGGCGCAATGGCCGGTATCTCAAGAAACCCCGAAGCAGCCGGTAAAATCCAGGTGAACATGCTGATCGGTTTGGCTCTGATCGAGTCTCTGTGTATCTATGCCCTCGTTGTATCGATGATCCTTCTGTTTGTTCATCCTGCAATCGCTCCTGCTGTTCAAGCTCTTGGCGGACATTAATACGCCACACCACTTTCATTAGAAAGTTGTTTTTAAAAAGGGGCATCTCATATTTGGGATGCCCCTTTTTTCCTCTGGTTACAGCGTTTTCTCTTGCATGGAACCGGGGGAACTGGTATGTTTTGGCTGCTATGTAATAATTTCCATAAAAATGTCTCAATTAATATTACTGGCAGGAGGAGATTAATGACGGAAAACTCCATAGAATTTCAGCCCATGCCCGGAGCGAATTCAATCCGGCATGCGTATCGAGTTCCAGCTTCAGAAAAGGATGATATCCAAGCTATTCTCTACCGGAGAACTTATTCCGTAACCAATATCTCGGCAATCGGTATTGCTATTCACTCTAATTCCTGTCTTGAGTTTGAATCTGGCCAGATTATTGAGGATGCAGAACTTAAGGTCGGCTCCCTTCACATGACTCATTTGCGCGGTAAGGTCATTCATTGCTCTGTTCATGATTCCGGAGATCTTCAATTCGGAATAGAATGGTTGGATATGAAATCCAAAGACCGTGAACGTCTTGAAGAGTCCCTCGGGCAATTCAAAGCACGTGCACTTGAAGACAAAAATTTGCCTGAAGACCAGGCGCAAAAAGACGGTGGCGATAGGGATGGCTAAGAAAAAAGATGTCATGGAGAGTATCCTTGACGCAGACGATAAAGAATTCGAAGGCTCAACCCGAGAATTGGACTGTCTGATATACAGAAGCGGTGTGTCGGAATCCAAATCCGAAAAACCCGTGAAGTCAACTCCCACTTCTTGGAGTGCATCCAAAGGAAATGTCTCGGTAGAAATCTGGGAAGGTAGGGCCAAGATTAGAATAAAAGTCGGTTCGGAAGAAGCAACCCATGTCTCCATGCGGAAGCTGGCAAGTATTGCGGTTGATGCCATTATGGCTGAGTTAGAAAAGGAGGGGGATCAGTGATTATCACTTGCCCGAAGTGTGCCAGAAAGCATAAAGTAAATCCTGAAAACATTAAGTCCTTAGCTGAAACCGGCAAGAAGAATCTTTTGGCTACATGTCGGTCCTGTAAATTCAAATTTCCAGTTGCCATGGATACCCTGTTACCGGGCAGAGAAGAAGAACCTCAATCCACAACGGATGATCGTCCACCTGCCAGAAAAATTTGTATCACATTGAGTAAAGGCGGTGTCGGTAAAACCACGACAAGCGTGAATTTAGGCGCAGGGTTGGCTCTCGCCGGAAATAAAGTGCTTTTAGTAGATACAGATACACAGGGACAGTCGTCCTATATTTTGGGCAAACGACCTACGGCAGGCCTAACTGAGCTTTTGACTAAGGAACTGCCTGCAGAAGACTGCCTTGTGGAAGCGCGTAAAAATTTGTGGATATTATCCGGTGGCAAATCTCTAGCAGGGGTGAAGCGGATCATTGACCGGAAGAGTTTTGGTGCTGAATATACTCTTTCAGAGGCATTGAAGCCTTTAGACCGGCAGTTTGATTATATCTTGATAGATACATCCCCGGGCTGGGACCAGCTCATTGTTAATGTCTTGTTTTACGCACGAGAAGTCCTTGTTCCTGTTGCTTTGGAAGTGATGCCTTTGCATGGGCTTTCCGAGTTTATAAAAAGTTTGGGTGCGATTCAAAAATACCGTAATGAGATCCAACTCAAGTATATTGTGCCCACTTTCCTGGACATGCGGATAAAAGGTCCCCAGAATCTTTACGACCAACTCCAAAAACTATACCCGCAGCATTTATGTACTCCGATTCGCTATAATGAAAGCCTGGCAGAAGCACCTTCATTCGGGAAAACTATTTTTGAGTTTGCGCCAGGTTCAAACGCATCGGAGGATTACAGGGCGTTGGTAAAGAAGGTTACTGAAGACCAGTCTTCCCTTGTCTAAATTTAAAAACTGTGAGATTATGATACCCTAATATCTGTCACCGCATTTCACGGGAAGAAAAATATGGGCCTGAGATCTCGAATTATCACGGTTGTCGTTGTCGCATGCAGTATCATCAGCCTGTTTTTGTGTTTCTATATTACCGCGCAGGTACGGAAGTTAGAACTTACCAGCTTGCGAACGAAAATTGATAAAGCTGCCTATGTAATGCGTCTTGTCAATACCCGCCCCCTCTACAATGTTGACCTGGAAACCCTTAAGGTCAACATGGAAACCTTTTTCGACGACGAAAACATGAAGAGTATTGCCATACTCGAATCAGATATTGACATCAATATTCATTTACAGCGGGAGTTTGAACCCGGTGGTATGGATATCCACAAAAACTTTTATATTTATTACAATGGACTGAAACTGGGCAAAATAGCTGTCGTGTATTCCACCAGCCTTATTGAGAAGAAACTGGCTGGTTTTAGAACAAAAATGCTCTGGTTTACCTTTTCAGTGATTCTTGTGATGACTATTGTACTGGTCTTTTTAATCAACACCCTGATGAAACCGGTCACGAATTTGGCTGAAGTAGCTTCTGAGATCGCCTCGGGTAATCTGGAAAAAGAAATTGAAGAAAACGGTGTCGGAGAAGTTGGAATCCTGTCAAGGAATTTTGCCATCATGCGGGATGCCATTAAAGATAAGATAGAGGATCTTGCCCATACCAATAAAAACCTGGAAGGAGAAATTCGTCAGAAAATTCTCAAAGAAAAGAAAATTCTCCATCAAAGTATGGTTATTTCTTCGGTTAATACCTTTTTCCAGCGCTCTATGCTCGCAGAATCCTACAAAGAAATCGCAGAATTGTTTATTCCGATCGCTCAAGCTGTTGTCCCTAGTAAGTATTGTTTCGTGGCAGAACTAACCGACCAAAAAGATCACATGGAAATCCTTGCCCTATCTGATGCTACGCGTGAAGATTGCCCACAACATTCCAGAGAAACGAACATTGATGGTTTTGGCAAAGCCATTAGAGGGATTAGTTCCCGGGTAATTGTGGAAAAAGAAGCTGTCGTAACCAATGACCCTGCCTCTCATCCTGATTTCTCATTTCTTCCTGACGATCATGTTCCAATAGACTCATTTATGGGTATTCCACTTATACTTGGGTCTGATGTGCTTGGTATGGTCGCTTTTGCGGGAAAGAGCAGCGGGTTTACATCAGAAGACAGGGATGCGGCGAAGATGATGGTTGTCGCCCTGGTAGAGGCTTTGAGCCTTAAAAAACAGCAGGATGAAAAAACACGACTTGAAGAAATGATCGTCCAGTCCGAAAAAATGGTATCATTGGGCGGCCTGGCCGCAGGCATGGCTCACGAAATCAACAATCCCCTCGCTGGAATTTTGCAGAATGCCCAGGTTATAAGGAATCGGATCCAGAAACCCATTCCGGCAAACCTGAAGACCGCTGATAAACTGGACATTGATTTCAATGCCATGAACGCTTATATGGATCAGCGTGATATTCATAAGATGCTGGATTCGGTTATGGATGCCGGAAAACGAGCAGCGGCTATTGTATCTAATATGCTTTCTTTTTCAAGGAAAAGCTCTTCCGGATTTATTCCGGAGGATGTGTCTCTTCTTTTGGATCAAACTCTTGAACTTGCTGCCAGCGATTACAATTTGAAAAAGAAATTTGATTTCAAACAGATCACCATTCATAGGGATTATGATCCGGACCTTCCCAAGGTCAGTTGCAAAGCCAGTGAAATCCAGCAGGTCTTTTTTAACATACTTTCCAATGGTGCGCAGGCCATGTTCGGTAAAGCCAAAGACAACAATCCTGAGTTTATGATGCGGACCTATATGGATAAAGACCAGGTTTGTGTGGAGATCAGGGATAATGGTCCGGGAATGGCACATGAGGTCTCAAAGCGAATTTTCGAGCCGTTTTTTACCACAAAAGGGGTTGGTGAAGGAACTGGCTTAGGGCTGGCTGTATCTTATTTTATTGTCACTGAAAATCATAAAGGGCAGATTGAGGTAGATTCTGTGCCTGGCGATGGTACCTGCTTTAAAGTTCATCTGCCCCATTCAAGCTGATCAAACATACGATTTTTAAAAAAGGCCTGTTCTGATTCTTATAACCGGAACAGGCCTTTTTATATTATGACTGATAAATAGTCTGTCGTCTGATGGGCTTTAGCCCTTACAGGTTACAGATATCTTCACCGTCAATTACTTTGATATCATTTTCACTCAGGATTTGTTTTGCCTTTTCAATATCGTCAAAACGGAAAATCATAATGGCGTTCTGACATTGGGGATTCGCAAAGGCATACATATATTCCACGTTCACATCCTGTTCGCTCAAAGGATCGAGGACGCGGTTCAGACCACCAGGCTCATCGCTGACTTCTACTGCCAGCACCTGGGTTTTACCCACGGTGAATCCTTGATTCTTCAAGGCAGCTGTGGCTTTGTCATTATCATTTACAATAAGGCGCAGTACACCAAAATCTGTTGTATCTGCAAGAGAAAGGGCGCGGATGTTGACTTGAGCATCCCTTAAAATCGCCGTCACTTCAGCAAGACGGCCTTCCTTATTTTCGATAAATATGGATATCTGTTCAGCCATCATATTATTCTCCTTTAGTCTCTTATAATTTTCGGTTGTCTATTACCCTTACCGCCTTACCTTGGCTTCTGGCAATGGTCTTGGGTTCCACAAGTGCCACCTTGGCAGAGACGCCCAAATGTTCTTTGATGTCATGGGAAATCTTGGCCTCCATGGCCTGGAGTCCCTTGATATCATCACTGAAGGAGGTCTCATCAATTTCCACTTTAATAGTCAACGTATCCAGGTTGTCTATACGGTCTACCTCAAGCTGATAATGGGGCGCAACTTCCCGGGTTTCCATGAGTACGCTTTCGATCTGGGAAGGAAATACATTGACGCCACGGATAATCAGCATGTCATCTGTTCGGCCTGTGGGTTTGTTCATCCGGATATGGGTTCTGCCGCAGGTACAGGGAACCGGGTTCAAAGAGGTAATATCTTTTGTTCTGTAACGGATTACAGGGAACGCTTCTTTGGTTATTGAAGTAAATACAAGTTCGCCGGGTTCGCCGTATGGAAGAGGTTCGAGGGTATCCGGGTCAACTACTTCAACAATAAAATGGTCTTCAAATACATGGAGACCAGCCTGTTCTTCATAGCATTCTACGGAAACGCCAGGACCAATCACTTCAGACAGACCGTAAATATCAATTGCCCGCAGTTCGAGTTTTTCTTCCAGTTCCTGCCGCATTTCTTCTGTCCAGGGTTCTGCCCCAAAAATACCGGATTTAAAGTGAAGGTCCCTGAAATCCACGCCCATTTCGTCAGCCACTTCGGCCAGGTGAAGAATGTAAGAGGGGGTGCCGCAAAGAATAGTGGGTTTAAAGTCCTGCATAATGGTGATCTGGCGTTTGGTATTACCGCCGGATACCGGTATCACCGAGGCCCCAAGGCGCTCTGCACCGTAATGGGCCCCAAGGCCGCCTGTGAACAGGCCGTAACCCCAGGCATTGTGAATAATATCACCATGGGTGGCACCGGCTGCTGACATGCTCCTTGCCATCAGGTCCGCCCAGGTGCTGATATCCCGTTTGGTATATCCGACTACTGTGGGTTTACCGGTTGTGCCCGAAGATGCATGGATTCTGACCACCTGCTCCATAGGAACTGCAAACATGGCATAGGGGTAGTTGTCGCGCAAGTCCTGCTTGGTGGTAAATGGCAGGCGCCTTAAGTCATCCAGGCTTTTGATGTCTGCCGGAGTAACACCTGCTTTATCATAAGTTTCTTTGTAAAATGGAACGGTCGCATATATTCGTTCAATCGTTGTTTGAAGACGACGGAGCTGAATGGCTTCCAAGCCCTCCCTGGGCATGGTTTCAAAATCAATGTCGTAGATGGGCATACTTTTTTTCTCCCTGGTTATTTGAGCTTGCCTTTGAATGCAGCTTTTCTTTTTTCCATGAATGCAGATGTACCTTCTTTTGCATCTTCACTCGTCATAGTTATACCAAAGGCATCATTTTCAATAATGCAGCCTGTTTCAAGATCTGCGGCAGTTCCTGCCTGGATTACCTCTTTTGCGGCCCTTAATGCCACGCATCCCTTGGAAGCCATAAGTCTCGCAGTTTTCATTGTCTCTTCCATGAGACTGTCATGGGGAAATATCTGGTTTACCATACCATATTCCAAGGCTTGATCAGCACTAATATTTTTTCCTGTAAAGACCATTTCTTTGGCCCGGTTATTACCCACAAGCCTTGCCAAGCGCTGGGTACCGCCAAAGCCCGGGATCAGGCCTAAGTTTATTTCCGGCAGGCCGAAAACCGCTTTTTCAGATGCATAAATAAAATCACAGGCCAGGGCTGCTTCACTGCCGCCACCCAGTGCAAACCCATTTACTGCGGCAATGGCAGGAATGGGAAGGGATTCAATTTTAGAGAAAACCTTTTGGCCTTTGCGTGAAAAATATTTGGCCTGCAGAGGGGTCATCTTCGCCAGTTCGGAAATATCAGCCCCTGCCACAAATGCTTTGTCGCCGGTACCGGTCAGTACAAGAACCCGGACATCATCGTTTTCCATGATCTGGTCAAGTGCAGTATCAAGCTCATCAAACAGGGCATTATTCAGTGCATTCAGCGCTTTGGGCCGATTAAAGAATATTGTGGCAATGCTGTTGTCGATTTCAAGAATAATGTTTTCAAAAGACATGGGCGACTCCTTTCTTCGAATTATAAATGTTTTGGGTTTGTGGCATTGATATACTTTTCTATACCGTCGGTGATAGTGTTGCAGATATCATCACGATAGGATTTGGTCATCAGGCGTTTGCACTCTGTCTTGTTGCTGATAAAAGAAGCCTCAATTAAAATAGAAGGCATACGGGCACCTAAAAGCACATAAAAAGGAGCTTGCTTTACCCCTAAATCATTGACCTTTGAATACTTCTTTTTCATACCTTTGACCATTGATTTGTGAACATCATTGGCCAGGCGTGTTGATTCTTCGATTTTTGCATGTTTCATTAAATCGCTTAATATATATTCCAGATCTGAGATATTCTTTTCAGATGTGGCATTTTCCCTGGCGGCAACGGCAATAGCCTGTTCATCGGTTGCCAGGTTCAATATATATGTCTCAATGCCTGAAAGGCGTTTGTTCCGGGCAGCATTACAGTGCAGGGAGATGAACAGGTCGGCCCGTTCTGTATTGGCGATGGCAGTTCGTTCTTCAAGGGTCAACTTTTTGTCTGTTTCCCTTGTGAGCATGACTTCGCAATTCAGGCGTTTGCGAAGCTTGTCTGCCAAGTTCAACCCGAGTTTAAGGACAATATCTTTTTCCCAAACCCCTTTGATATAGCCGGGGGCACCAGGATCTTTCCCACCATGACCCGGGTCGATGACTATTTTTCTGACTCCCAGGGCCAATTGACGGGCAATATCTGAAGACTTCAGATTGTCAGTGGTCACCCTGTC
>JAKSAU010000049.1 GCA_022361535.1 Desulfobacterales bacterium | reverse complement strand
ATCCTTATAAAAATTAGTATTTGCGTACCATTGGGCGAAGATTATATCCAGAGCATTAGAAATAGACGTGGCTTCTGTTTGAAAACAACTAGCCAGAGATGCAAATTTTAGTTGGGCAATCTATGGTCCCAGATCGCCAACTGATTGTCAATAAAAGTGTGTGCCTCAGTTTTGAGGGTTTCTCCTTTTGTTTCTTTAAGCTCCGGACCAAAGGTCAGGTTAGCTTTTAAAGGGGATGTCTTAAATGTTTTTAAAAAGTGGGGGATAAAAAGGTCATCCCCTATCCATGCGGCCTCTGGATTTTCATAGGTAACAGATACCGGTACAACCGGGATATTTTTTTCAGCAGCCATGTGGAAAATTCCATTCTTAAACGGTAAAAGACCGGGGCCTGCAGTGGTTGTGCCTTCTGGAAAAACCACAACGCAAACTCCTTGGCTGATCCTTTCGGCAAGGGCCTGTCTTGCCTGTGTGCGGCTTTGCGCATTTGATCTATCCACAAATACGGTATTGCCTTTTTGGGCTGCATAGCCGAATACGGGCCAGGATTTGAGTTCTGCCTTGGCAAGAAATGCTGCATCTATATGGGATAAAATTACTACGATGTCCAGGTAGGAACGGTGGTTGGAGACCACAAGCACGCCATGGTCAGGAATATCACCAGTCTTTTTAATACGGATATCCAGACCATTGACCAATGTGGCTGCCCACCGCCTGGCATGGGATGCAGCAAGATTCGGGGTCCATCCTGAAGAAGAGACAGCCAAGGCCAACCTTAAAATAGAGTACAATGTAACCTCAAGAACCCAGAATAGCCTGTATAAGGACTTAAGCATGTTGACCTTCCTATAGTTCCAATGCTGGTTCCTGTTGCTGGTTGAGCTTTTTCATCCGGTGCTGGCGCAGGACATATTTTATAACCGAAACCATGCGGAAATATCCAATCTGAAGTACCTCATCTCCTTGCTCAAAGTTCATGATGTTAGCGTAAAATCTATTGAGGCCGTTTTTACGGTGGTGAAAGGCAAGATCATCTTTTTCCTTATGGAATACCGTATTTTTGACACTTGCCCTGAAAATAAAGCGTTCCTCGTCGAGTATAGCGTCCGGCAATACATACATTTTTTCCCTGAACCGGCTGTCAATGGCCCTGGCAATTTTTAAGTGAGTGGCGCTGGGGCTTCCCGAATAAAAGGGTGAAGGAAATACCTTCTCAAAGTGCATGGCTACGTTTCCAAGACTGGAAAGTACGGCAGCACAGTTTGAAATCCATATTTTTCCAAAGGGGTTTTGTTTTAAAAGGTAACCGGTCAAAGCCTTTTTTACCAAAAAATGGGTGAGGCGTTTACCCCTTGCTTCAGGCCTTACACAGGTCAGGCCCAGGTGGAGAACTCGACCCACACCGCCTATATCCAGAAAAACCATCGAGCAAAAACCTTTCGCTTTTCCGGTATCGTCTCTTGCTATGCTGATAAGCTTGTCTGAAAGGGCGTCTCTTGTCCCAATCATAGCCTGGTAGTCCGGCAGGGTGTGAAAGCAGGATGTTGCGATATCCTGGATGTCATTGGAGAGTGCTGCAAAGGGAGCATCACCGAGAACCCGGCCCGGTTCTTCAAATACCTCGATATGGAATCCCATAAATTATCCTATATGTTTGAGTTCAGTTTGGTAAGTATTACATTGGATAATTTAAGAATCAGTTACAACATGATTAGAAGGGTGTTTGAAGGCGTTGTTTAAAAAACTAAAATCCGGATTTGATTTGACGCTCGGACAGCTTATTGTGTTCTTTGTTATCAATTTCTATCAAGTGACTTGTATCAATGACAGTATATAGCCCATCCAAATACAGATGAAATT
>JAKSAU010000610.1 GCA_022361535.1 Desulfobacterales bacterium | reverse complement strand
CCCTTATCCAGCATTTTTTTACACCAGACCCGGCTTTTTTCCCTTTTTAATGTGGTGCATTCAGAGCTTGCAATATGAAATCCTACCGCACCTTTTTGCCAGTCAAAGGCATCCACATATTTTGCCAGACTGTACCATCCGCAATAGAGAGCAGCGTTCGGACTTTGGCCCTCTTGAAACAGTTTTTTTGTATCATCGACAACAACGTTTAAATCCGTTTTTTCCGAAACAATTTTTGCCGCCTTATGGATGGAGCCGTCGTAAATACCGTATCCTGACGTCTTTTTACTTTTTGGTTCTTTCCATCTGGCATCAAAGTAAGCAGAGCCAGATATTCCTAAAAATTCGGCTTCAATGCTGTCATTTATGATGCGCTTTACTACGCTACTGTCTGCACCGTCTAGCCGGCTGACCATCAAAACTTCTGATTTATCGATGCTCATTTCCTGTTTGGACCAGGGTAGAAAAAAGGGGTTTGGCAGCCAGAAGTTTAAGGGATACTCTTTTTTTTTGATTAACATGAGTTCAGAGTCAAAAGCTGCAACCTTATCTGTTGACTGTTTAAGGTATCTGATCTTTTGCTTGATCTGGTCCAGCCTTTTTTTCGATGCATCAGATGCCCTATCTTTATTTTGTTTTAATTCTGCTGCAAGTTTTTTTCTTTGGTTTGTTAACCGGTCTAATTCTAATCGTTCTTCAGAGGATAGTCCCGGCGATGAGATCCTTAAAGGAATACCATAAATAGTCACAAGAGCACGAATAACCGGGTTTTTTTCCAGAGCCCTGCGGACCGGCGGAATAGCTTTGTGCTCATATTCCTCCCTTGTGCAAGTTTCTTTATCTGTTAGGAACAACAGTACAAGGTTATCTTTGGGGATTTTCCTTTGTTCCATGTAATAGGTTGCAAGCCCCTTACTTTTAGCGGCATTTTGATTCGCGATTACAAGGATTTCGTGAGGGGCCAAGGCAAATGCAGACGTGTTAATAAAGAGCAAAAGGAAAAGAGCACATGGAAAATATATAATAAAACGGATCATGATGAATCAGTCGTTTTTCAAGTTGGTCATGTACCATTGGGCAGACAGGTCCAAACCCTCTTGAACAGAGAATTGGGGGGCATAGCCTAATAGTTTTTCGGCTTTTGAAATGTCTGCCAGAGAATGACGAACATCCCCGGGCCTGAATTCCCTAAAATCCGGTTCGATATCTGCACACGCCGGATAAGTTCCAGCCATTCTATCTCGGATCATTATGAACAGCTGCTTCAGCGTGGTCCTCTGGCCAAATGCTACGTTATAGACTTGATCTGCAGCCTCTTCTCCAGATAGGGCAGACAGCAGGTTCGCCTGGACGCAGTTGTCAATGTAGCAAAAATCCCGGCTGGTTTCACCATCGCCATTAATGTAAACAGGTTTGTTCTGGATCATGGCATTAAACCATAACGGAATGACGGCGGCATAAGCGCCGTGAGGATCCTGGCGCTTGCCGAATACATTGAAATACCTTAGGCCGATAGTTTTAAAGCCGTATGTAGAAGCAAACACTTTGGCGTACATTTCGTTGACAGCCTTAGTTACGGCATAGGGAGAAAGCGGGCTTCCGATCTTGTCTTCTTGTTTGGGGAGGTCCGGATGGTCTCCATAGGTGGAACTGGAAGCGGCGTATACAAATCGCTTTACCCCTGCATCACGAGCCGCCACCAGCATGTTTAGAAACCCTGTTATATTATTTTCGTTGGTGGTTAATGGATCAGCAACAGACCTTGGTACCGACCCCAATGCTGCCTGGTGAAGGATATAATCCTGATTCCTGCAGGCTTGCTGACAAGTTTCGAACTGAGTGATATCTCCCTTTATAAAGGTAAAGTTTTTCCAGGCATCAGTCCCGGCAGTTTCTTTTACCTGGTCCAGGTTATGTTGGAACCCGGTGGAAAAGTTATCCAATCCGGTTACTTTCTGTCCTAACAAAAGAAGCGTTTCAAGCAGGTTGGAGCCTATGAAACCTGCACATCCGGTAATCAACCAGGACTTTGGAGTTGATTCAAGTTTTGTTTTTACAAGTTCGTACTTCATTATTAAATATCACGTTTTTATAAATTTATTACAGCCGCCAGAACCGTATGCCGGTTTGCTCTATTTCGCTTTGATCAAGCATGGATTTTACATCTACAAGACATCCGCCTTTTTCGAGTCTATTCGAAAACTCTACAGCCGGTTTCTCTTTATACCAGGCATGAGGAACTGCAAGTATTATGGCGGATAGATCGGTCAGATCTTCCCAGTCTGAAAGGGTCACGCCATAGTATTCTCTTGCTTCCATGGGGTCTGCTGAAGGATCATGGACCAGTACCTCGCATCCATAGTCCTGGAGTTCTTCGATAATGTCCACTACGCGGGTATTTCTCAGGTCAGGACAGTCTTCTTTAAATGTCAGGCCTAAAACCCCAACTTTTGCATCTTTAATATGTTTGCCTTCATTGATCATCATCTTAATGGTTTTTTCAACCACGAAACGTCCCATATTGTCGTTAATCCGTCTGCCGGCCAGGATGATTTCAGGGTGATATCCTTCTGACTGGGCCTTGAACGTCAAATAATAAGGATCAACCCCAATACAGTGGCCGCCGACAAGCCCGGGGGTGAATTTCAAAAAATTCCACTTGGACCCGGCAGCATCAAGGACATTTTGGGTGTCGATGCCCAGGCGGTCAAAAATTAGGGACAACTCATTCATCAGGGCGATATTCAAGTCTCTTTGTGTATTTTCGATGACTTTGGCAGCCTCTGCCTCTTTAATGGTTTGGGTGGGATGAACACCTGCCTTGATAATGGATTTATAGAGGTCTGCAACCTGCTCAAGAGTTGCTTCTGAGTCACCTGATACGACTTTGACGATACTGGTCAATGTGTGCTCTTTATCGCCCGGGTTGATCCGCTCGGGAGAATATCCCACATGAAAATCTTTTTTCCATGTCATTCCGGATTCTTTTTCAAGGATAGGCACACAAATATCTTCGGTTACGCCAGGGTAAACTGTGGATTCAAATATGACTATGGCCCCTTTTTTCATAACTTTCCCTACGGTCCGCGAAGCACTTTCCACAGGTGTAAGGTCCGGTTTTTTTGCTCTGTCGATCGGGGTGGGAACGGCTACCACAATAAAGTCGGCATCAGACATTTCATTGGGGTCTGTTGTAGGGGTGAAAAATCGGGCCTGCTCAAATTCTTGCTTTGAGACTTCTCCGGTCGGGTCTTCATGGACTTTGCAATTTTCTATTATCTGTTCTTTTAAGTCAAACCCAACAGTATCGAAGATTTGAGCAAAATGAACAGCCAAAGGAAGTCCCACATAACCTAACCCTACAACAGCTACCTTTTTGTTTTCAGTCATATTCGTACCTTAATCTATATCAATTAAATATCCGTGGTGTATCAGCAATATAAATAAACTTTGTATCAACCTGCGATAAGCGGAAGTATTTTCCTTTTTGGTTTATTTTCGGTGAGTATATCGATTTTTACATTTGTTTCTTGTATGAAATTCAATATCATTTGTAAAGTATCGGTTTAGATTACCACAATTCCCAGCGTCCGGAATAAAGAATATAAAGCGCCAAGCCAAAGTTGGTTACTCCGTGTGCGACAATGCAGGCGATCAGGTCTTTTCTAAAGATCCAAAGCAATGCCATTAATAACCCATAGGCAATGGAAGCCGGCCACTCAGGCACAGTATGTCCTATTGTGAATATTAAGGTTGATATCAATACCGCAAGAAAACTCCATGCACCTGGAGCAACATCAGAAATGCTGGCTCTTTCCAAAGATTCCGCAAAAGGGGCAGTTTGGCTTTCTTTTCGGAACTGATCCCACTGCAAAACAAGCCTGAAGACAAAACCTCTCATGAGCAGTTCTTCAAATATTGGAACGAGAAAGCTCGCTGATAAAAGTCGCAAAATAAAACCGGAGGTTGACCAGGCTTGAGCCCCAGGTTCTGTAAACGGGGCATAAAGAACACACCAAAGAACCAGGCCCAATATTCCGAAAACTATTCCCCACAAACAAGAAATCCATTTATTTTTTGGTCCGGTCAAAGGTACATACCATTTCCAGGCCCAGACTAATAT
>JAKSAU010001135.1 GCA_022361535.1 Desulfobacterales bacterium | reverse complement strand
TAATTTATTTTATTATTAATCTTTCGATTACGGTATTTTCCGCATCGTTTATTTTCACGATATAAACTCCTGCGGGAATATCGGTAGTTGATATATTCATCTCATTGGCTATATCATTCCTTTGAAGCACTGCGGCACCTCTCATATCCAATAAGGTGAAAGTTGCATTGTTAAAGCCATTAGTTAACACTTTAAACTCTCCTGATGCTGGATTTGGATATAAAGCAACTGACTGTGTGTTTGCAATGATTGATTGCGTAGCTTTAAGAACCTGGTATGTAAACTTCTCCCAGCCTGCCATAGCGCTGCGATTACAGTTCATGGATTTTACTCCATTTTCCGAACTTACATATTTACCATTACTGCCTTTAAGTGCTATTTTACCACCTCCGGCATCAACCCAGCTGAATTTAGCGGAGCTGCTTAGTGAATTTGAATTACACCACATTGGAGAACCACTGGTAACATATTTACCATTGTTTCCTTTTAGCGCAATTTTTCCGCTACCTGCATCTACAACCGTAAACTTCTCCCATCCTGCAACTGAAGTTCTGTTACAGATCATAGCTTTTTTACCACTTTCGGAACAAACGTATTTTCCGTTGTTACCTTTCAAGCTTATTAATTTTCCTATTGGAGCACCTGATGATGGAGGTGGTGGTGGAGTTGACCCCAATCCCATGGCATTCCAAAAATCTTGTCTTTTTGCATTAGTTCCGCTGTTGGCTCCTCCAGAAGATGAACATCCACCATGGGTATGCACACCAATAGCATTACCTGTTGAAGCATCAATTACCGGCGAACCGGAATTTCCACCGCGGGTATCGGTTGAGTAGTACAACTTGTTATTATTTGATGAAGAAAAAGGCCCAACATGTGTTTGCTGGGTTTGGTTAGCAGAGCCATCATCAACACCAAAACCAGTAATCCTGATGTTTTTTGCACTGTTTACGCGAACTACATTATAGGATTTTCCCTGTGCTTGGATTGGACTCTTTCGGGTTTTTGAATTTTTATACACAGTAAATACCGCCCAATCGGTACCTTGAGAAGTAGCCGAACCACTTACAATACTACCTTGGTTAACAGTGTACTGATGTTCAGGTGCGGGATGTCTTATTGCTCCGTTTGAAGATGATTTAGGCACATTAAATTCAAGAATCTCCATAGAGCTCTTCACGCAATGTCCTGCTGTAACAAGCTTACCGTTTTTAATGATCCACCCGGTACATCCTATCGGAACCAATCGTCCAATAGCCTTGTCATTTGAGGCTTTTCGATTGTCCTTTGAACCACAGATTGATTCTGGCTCGGGATCTCCAACTTCAACCTGGATAATTTTAATG
>JAKSAU010000446.1 GCA_022361535.1 Desulfobacterales bacterium | reverse complement strand
CCGAAGGTGGCCGGGTTATTGCCCATGATCCAGTAGTATGGGCCGCATCCCCCGATTTTGTGTTCCAGGCCCATAAGCCATTATCCCTTGCAACCTTTGAAGAAGACTGCATTTTTAGAACTTGGGCCTTGGAAGCCCTTGACCGATCCGGGATCCAATACCGGATCGTATATGTTAGCAGAAGTATTTCAGGGCTTTTGGATGCAGTAAAGGCCGGGTTTGCCATAGCTCCTATCATAAAAAGCAATATTCCGCCGGAGTTGAAAATTGCAGGGATAGAAGACGGACTGCCGGTCCTTCCCGTATCCAATATTGCCCTTCATAAGACGAAAAAACTATCTTCGAAAATTATTGACTGCTTTTCAGAATATGTAATCACGTCTTTCAGGGAAAAAACATAGCGAACACTGTCCGGCCTTGTATTTTAACTTGGAAAACATGCCGCAAACTGCTTCATCAGTTTGATGGGGCCTTTTATTTTAAGTTTTCCAGTGATCAACGCTTTTAGCAATCCCACGTCTTTTGTCAGAAACTTTATCCAAGTGGTGCTGTCTGCCGTTATTTTAAGATCGGGGGTGCCTTGCAATCCTTCATGTACTCTGATTGATTGATTTTCTATAACAACAGTGCCTTCCAGGTTTTCGCCACCGGTAAATATGAAGTGATAGACGGCATTCAATCCCTTTGAATTATGAGCAGAAAATGCCAGAGGAAGGCTTCCCAGAAACCTGGACGCAGAAACCGGACGAATACCGTTGGATACATGCTTTACTTTTTTGTTTGGGAATTTGTCGCGCACATGCTTTTCTGCAGCAGATCCTTTTATCGCATAAATGGTCTCTTCAAGATCCCGGAAACGATTTACTTGGCTTTTTATAAATGATTTACGGTCCTCTAAGAATTCTCCCACAGCTATTTCTCCGGCAGGGCAGACAGCCATACACCGGTCGCATTTGTTCTGTGCTCCAATGGCCAGGTGCTGCCACATGGAAACAGATTCCTGGTCGCTGACACGGCTCCTGTAGTCTGACACCGTTTTGCTTTCAACGATCTGCTCAACCCAGTTTTGGAAACCGCCGAGACGTTCCCTGTAATTATGGGTCAGGCAGGAAAGCATATCAAAGCTGTCAGTTGCTTTTACTGCCCCTGTCGGGCAGACTTTAACGCACAGGCCGCACTCGATGCAGGGATTGAAATCCAGCGGCTGGTCATAGACATCGCATGGGGCTGAAATCAGAATGGTTCCCAGAATAATGGATGCCCCGAGTTTAGGATGGATCACCAGGCGGTTGTATCCCATATGGCCAAGGCCTGCCTCGGCTGCCAACACCTTATCCTCGGTCAGCCACATTTTACCAGGCCAGCGTCCGGTTTCCTGGTGAAAGCCCATGGGCATGTTGACCGCATTGATATGCTTGTCGCGGAACTTCTTGGCAATGGTCCTGCCCGCATGCCCGGCTAAGGTCCATATCTGTTTGAACTCGTTGTCGGTAACAGACTGGGCCATGCTTCTTATGCTGCATTGATTGACTGCAAAAGCCATGACAATAATGCTTTGCATATCCGGCATCACATCGCGCAGATCCTGCAAACCCTTTGAAACAGCTTCTCGCTTCAGATCAATGATGCCCACATCATCGGCACCGGATTCAAGTACTGTCTTTTTTATCCATGATGCCTCTAAAAGACTTGGGGTTGGGTCAGCTTTTTTACTATTGTAATACGCTTTAACTGTGGGATGATTTTTTAATTTCATTTTGCCTCCTTTAAAAATATACCGATTGGTATATTAAGGGTTAAAAAATTTTAGATGCGTAATTCCATATTCACCAGATGAATAATGTGGTCAACATTACGGCTCAAATATATGGGATTGTCTAAAACCTTTGACAGCATAAACCCCCCTTCTATAAGGGACACAAAGATAGAGGCGAATTGCTCGGGTTTAGTATGGCTGTGAATTTCGTCTTTTTTGATCCCATCGTAAACAATACCTGCAACATGGCCCATCCACAAATCAATGGCTTCACAGACTTTCTCTTTTAGCGGGGTGTGTGAATTGTCTGAGTCTATTGCGGCGTTAAGTATCGGGCATCCTCCGTCCTGGGACATTTTTTGAAACTGGTTGAGATAAAACTGTGCAAAGGCGACCAGTTTATCGCAGGTATGTTCTTTTGCGTTGGTTGTTTTTGCAATGTCAGTGGATAATTTGGAAAAATTATGATCAAAAGCAGATAGGGCAATTTCATCCTTATCTTTAAAGTTCCCGTATATCGCACCCTTGGTCATGTTAATGGCCCGGGTTAGTTTTGACATGCTCGTCCGCTCATATCCGTGTTTGTTAAATACAAGGGCAGCCTGTTCAATGATATGTGTTTTGGTGTCTTGTGCTTTTCCCATTACCCTATCCTTGGAATTATTATTTTTGTAAAAATATACCAATTGGTATTCATGTGTCAAAGAATTTTTTTGAATATATACGTTATCTCCATAATTTCTCCACAATCGCTCTTTAAAATAACCGATTAGGGAATGGACGCCTTTTTTTTAGGTTATGGATGATCCCACATTAAATAACGGAAAGGAGAACGATCATGGTAGCAAGTGTCGGCGGGACAAACAATCTTGTCAGTATGATTTCTGTTGCGTATCAACAAAGCACGAGTGCCGGTGCACAAGGCGTCCAGGAAGGTGCGGTACCGCCTCCGCCCCCACCTGCACATGGGGCGGGCAGTGATAAGCTCGGTATGTTCGATGCAACTGATACCGATGGAAGCGGCTCTATTTCAGAATCGGAATATGAAACCCTGACCCAGGGTATCCTGGAAGTGACAGGAACAGAGCTTGAAAGCGATTTCAGTGACTACGATCTTGACGGGGACGGAGCCCTGAACGGTGCTGAATTAAAGTCTGTGTTAGATGAGGCCGGGTTTGTGCCGCCACCACCTCCCCAGGGCCAGGTCGCGGCAGCGTATGAAGCCCAGAGCGATGAGCAGACGATTCCTGACATTGAAGATGCAGATCTGTTGTCGCAGCTCTTAGAGTATCTTGAAACCCAGGGTGATTCAGATGATGTAGATATCACGGTTTAATACACGATCGGAAAACATCAGCCCGGCAGGAGTTTTTTGCCTCCTGCCGGGTTTTTTATTCAAAACCACTGCCATTTTTCACATTTACTCCCAATTTTTCACACATTTTTGCTGTAACCTGTTTTCATTAATTCATAAATTTTAAAAGGAAATCATAAATGAACCAATTGAAAAATCGTATTGTATTTTGCTCTATACTTTTGATGTTTCTGGTGAGCACCATTGGCTGTTCCGGGCATCACAGTTCCCGCCAACACACTCCCCAATCCGGCCAAAAACAGGGACCGCCTTCGAAGGATTCTCTTTTCCAGGAATTTGACAAGGATAATGACGGGAAACTATCTCTAGAAGAGTTTCCCGGACCTGATGATCATTTTGCTCAAATGGATACGAACAAAGACGGATATTTGGAAAAGGATGAAATGCCAGACAGGCCTCCCCGCAGACAATAAGTTTATGTCTGCCTTGACAAGAAGGCCCGATTCAGCTAATGACTGGATAAATTCTGCCTGAAGCAGGAGTTAAGCAACAAAATTTTTAAATTTGAATCAAAGCCACGGAGGCTGAACATTCCAACTGGAGTGTGCCTTTGTGGCTTTTTTTATTGGAGAAACACCTGTGAAAAAACAAAAGATATGCAGTTTAGCGGTTGTGGCTGTTTTGATGCTGGCAGGCAGCCTGTCATTCACTGGTACGGTATGGGCAATGCAGGAAATCAAGGATCGTGCAGGCAGGTCTATGGTGTTGCCATCCAGAGTGACGCGTATTATCTGCTCCGGTCCGGGGAGTCTTAGGCTGGCCTCTTACCTTGGCGCGCAGGACCTTGTGGTTGCTGTGGATGACATTGAGCATAGAAAACGGCGTTTTGATGCCAGACCCTATGCCCTGGCCAATCCCGGGTACCGGAGCCTGCCGGTCTTCGGTGGCTTCAGGGGACAGGATGATCCTGAAAAAATCCTTGGCCTTGATCCGCTGCCCCAGGTGATTTTTAAAACGTATGCCTCAAGCGGGCATGACCCTGTTGCACTTGAAAGAAAAACCGGTATTCCCCTAGTAGTGCTTGAGTACGGTGATCTGGGCCGGGGAAGGGAAAAGCTTTTTTCAAGCCTTATGCTCATGGGACAGATTTTGGGTAAAAATGACCGGGCCAAGGCTGTTGTAGATTTCTTTAAAAGTGAAATCGCAGTTCTGTCATCCAGAACAAAAGATATCACCACCCCAAAGCGCTGTTTCATAGGCGGCATTGCCTTTAAAGGGCCCCACGGTTTTAACTCCACAGAGCCCCTTTATCCGCCGTTGGAATTTGTCAATGGTCTGAATATCGCCGGCATTGATCTACCCTTGGGAAAGCAGGTGCGGCAGACAATGTTTTCAAAAGAAAAGATACTGGCCATGGACCCGGAAGTCGTTTTCCTGGATCTGAGCACCATGCAGATGGGCAAAGGCCAGGGCGGTCTCTTTGAGTTGCAGACTGATCCGGTTTACCAGGCATTGACTGCGGTTCGAAACAAGTCTGTATACGGTCTTTTGCCTTACAACTGGTATACGAGCAATTTTGGATCTGTGCTGGCAGATGCGTGGTACATCGGAAAAGTCCTTTATCCGGAACGTTTTGAGGATATCGTTCCTGAAAAAGAAGCAGACCGGATTTATCGGTTCCTGCTATCAGCAGAGGTTTTCAATGAAATGAACAAAAAACTTCAAAATAAAGCGTTTACCCGAGTTCTTTCGGATACTTTAAGTAATGCTGGACAATAGGAGGGCAGATGCACTTTGATACGACCTCTACCCCCTTGGCCTACATGGGGTATGTCCGGAAAAAGTATCTGTTTTTGACTTTTTTGTCAGGCCTGGTTGCAGCCTGTTTTGCTGCCGCTGTCAGTTTAGGGGTTGTCCGTGTAGACATAATTGCTGCCATTCAAGGGTGGATATCCGGTTTAGATCCTGACCGGTCGCAGTTGGTTATCTTACAGATCCGTCTTCCCCAGGCTTTGGCGGCCATTGCCGCAGGAATCGGGCTTTCCTGCGCCGGGGCCGTAATGCAGTCTGTTTTAAGGAATCCGCTGGCATCACCTTTTACTTTAGGGATTTCCCATGCTGCAGCTTTCGGGGCGGCCTGTGCCGTTATTTTATTTGGCAGCGGGGTCATGGCAAGCAATTCAGGTGAGGCAGTCCGGATTTCCTTGCCAATGGTGACAATATTGTCCGCTTTTTCGTTTTCTATGGCCACAGCAGGTGTGATTATTTTTATCGCCCGACGAAGGGGAGGATCTCCCCAGGTCCTGGTGCTGACCGGTGTGGCTTTAGGATCACTTTTTTCTGCCGGTACCATGCTGCTCCAGTTTTTTGCAGACGATATCCAGTTGGCAGCCATGGTGTTCTGGACATTTGGTGATCTGGCCCGGGCCGGTTGGACGGATGTGAACATCATATGGGGTGTAACCCTTTTGGTGTATGCATTCTTCACTACCAATACCAGGGCTTATAATGCCATGACCATGGGGGACGATACTGCCCAGAGTCTTGGAATCAATCCTTCAAGGACACGCCTGGTCTCCATGACAATTGCCTGTATGGTTACCGCCGTAATTATTTCGTTTGTCGGGATTATCGGATTTGTGGGATTGGTCGCCCCCCATATTGTGAGACGGGTTATTGGCGATGATCATTTCTTTTTGCTGCCCGCATCGGCTGCAACCGGTGCTGTTATCCTTTTGGTCTCGGATACTGTGGCAAGACTGGTGCTTTTACCCCATGTACTTCCTGTTTCAATTTTAACAGCCTTTTTGGGAGCTCCGGTCTTTATTTTTCTCATCCTTAAAGGAGGACACGGTGAGTCTTGATGTCAAAAATTTAAGCTTTGAATATAATGGCTGCAGGGTACTTGACGATATTGGGTTTTCAGTACCAAAGGCAAGTATTACAGCCGTGCTCGGGCCCAATGGGGTGGGTAAAACCACCTTGCTCAAATGTTTGAATAATATTTTAAGTCCAAAAACAGGGCAGGTGACGCTGGACGGACAAGACATCGGCTGTTTAACCATGTCGCAAATCGCCCGGCGTATCGCCTATGTTCCCCAGATAAACCGCGCCGGACAAATGACAGTGTTTGATGCAGTGCTTATGGGACGGACGCCCCATATCCGCATAAAAGCGTCTGCCGATGATATTAATAAAACCCAGAGTGTAATGGCACATCTTAACCTGTGTTCCATGGGACTTAAAAGCCTGGACCGGCTCAGCGGGGGCGAGCTTCAGAAAGTG
>JAKSAU010000409.1 GCA_022361535.1 Desulfobacterales bacterium | reverse complement strand
GAGGCCGGGACTTTTTTCCAGTTTCTTTGACCCGATCTTGCAGGTGTTGGTCTTGAACCCCTCCATCATCTGTACGGCATCTCCCAGCTTGTTCTTCCGTCCGAAATAGGTGGGGCACTGGGACAGGATCTCAACCACTGAAAATCCCTTGTGGGTGATGGCCTGTTTCAGCATTTTCTTGCACTCGTTGGCATGGAACACCGTGGACCGGGCCACAAAGGTGGCGCCGGCCGCCTTGGCCAGCTCCACCACGTCAAAGGTGCTGTCAATGGTGGTGTAGGGGGCAGTGGTGGCCTTCTTGCCCTGTCCGGACAGGGGGGAGAACTGGCCGCCGGTCATGCCGTAGATCCGGTTGTTCATGACAATGGCCGTGATGTCGATGTTCCGGCGGGCCGCATGGATAAAGTGGTTGCCGCCGATGGCCAGGGCATCCCCGTCGCCCATGGGCACGATGGCCTTGAGGCTGGGTTTGGCCAGCTTGACGCCCGTGGCAAAGGTCAGGGCCCGGCCGTGGATGGTGTGCAGTGAGTGGAAGTCCACATACCCGGAGATCCGGGAAGAGCACCCGATGCCGGAGGTCATGACGATCTCGTTCTTGTCCAGGCCCATTTCATGGATGGCCCGGAGAAGGGAGCCCAGCACGATGCCGTGGCCGCAGCCGGCGCACCAGATGTGGGGGAAAAACCGGGCACGGATATAGTCTTTAAAATCAAATTCTTTCATGTTACACCCCCCTTCCCTGGATCATTCTCAGGGTGGTTTTGATGTCGCTGGGCGAGATAAGCTGGCCGTCGATGCGGTTGGCCAGGAAGACGTTGTGGGGATTGTCCACGGCGTTTTTCACCTGGGTGACCACCTGTCCCATGTTCATCTCCACCACCAGTACGGCCTTTGCATTGGCGCATTTTTCCCGGACGATGTCCGCGGGGAACGGCCAGAGGCTCTGGAGTTCCAGCACGCCGATCTTCACACCCCGCACCCGCCGGTTCTTGGCGATGTGGATGGCGGACCGGGCGGATGAGCCGTATGAGACAAGGATGTATTCGGCATCATCCAGCCAGTACTCCTTGTACATATTGATCTCATTGACATTGTTTTCGATTTTATCCACCAGGTGGCGCAGCAGTTCACTGACCACTTTGGGGTTGTTGTTGGGGAACCCCCACATATCATGGAACAGGCCGGTCACATTGTACCGGTGCTGGCCGCCGAAATCGGACATGGGCAG
>JAKSAU010000835.1 GCA_022361535.1 Desulfobacterales bacterium | reverse complement strand
AGCAGGGGACTGAAAATCCCCGTGTCAGCAGTTCAATTCTGTTCCTGGGCACCATACGCGTCCCCATCGTCTAGCCCGGTCCAGGACACCGGCCTTTCACGCCGGCGACAGGGGTTCGAATCCCCTTGGGGACGCCACTTAAAAGTTAAAGGCTTTCAGCAAAATGCTGGAAGCCTTTTTGCCTTGTGCCCTATAGGTACTTTGTGCTCTATAGGGTGCTTTTCAGACCATATGGCTATCTAACATCCTACCCTTTAACCCCCCTTAGATTTTTGTCATACCGTAATTTGCCTGGAAGAAATGGTCACCGAAACTGCGTTGGGAAAACCAACACACAATCTTGGTAAACATAGCAGTGGATTTATCTTTAAATCTGCCGCCTTCAAGTACGGGTAAAAACTTCTTGACACTCAAATTAACATAACATATTACATAAGAACAAGTTATCCTGTAACTGGTTTTATCTTTTTCCCGCAATGGGACCTTAAAAAACAAAACAGGAGGGTCATTTGAAAATTCTCACCACCATAAAAAAGGTCGTAGATGTGGAGCTCACCATCAACGTGGACGCAGGTGCCATTGTTGAAGACGGTCTCCAATATGTGATGAACGCCTGGGATGAAAATGCAGTCGAGGCAAGTGTCCAGCTCAAGGAAAATAACAATGCCGAGACCACCATGGTCAGTATTGGCAGCGGTGAAGACACGGTAAAAGCCCTGCGCAGGGGATTTGCCATGGGCATAGAGACCGGGATCCAAATCGATGATCCGGCCCTTGCCAATGCAGACTCTCCTTGTTTTGCAAAAGTCCTATCAGCAGTTTTTGAACAGGGGGATTATGACCTTGTCATTACCGGCAAACAAGCCCAGGACACAGACAACGGCCAAGCCGGAATTATGCTGGCCCAGATTCTGGATCTGCCATGCGTCTCCAATGTCATTTCCATTGAAGTCAAGGACGACAGCCACATCAGCGTCTCCCGGCTGGGGGATGCCGGAACCGAGATCCTGGATATTGAGCTGCCCGCTGTAGTTACGGTGAGTGATTCAATCAACGAACCCAGACTGCCCCAAATGCGGGGCTTGATGATGGCCAAGAAAAAGAAGATCAAAGTCATGGATCTGGCTGCCTTGGGAACCTCCGTTGAAGCGGTGGGCGGGACGGAGCCCCAGTCTGAAATCCTGGAGTTCATGAAATCCGAAACAAGAACTGCCGGGCAGAAGTTTGAAGGAGATGCAGCAGAAATCACAGCCAAAGTCGTGAACCTTTTGGCCAATGAAGCCAAGGTATTATAGGGGGAAAAGCCAATGACCAAGATACTCGTATTTGCAGATATCAAGCAAGGAGAACTCAAAGGCAGCACGACCGAACTCCTGTCAAAGGCCAAACAGATGGGTGCTCAAACGGCTGTGGTTGCTGTAGGAAACGGTATTCAAGAGCTGACGCCTAAACTGGCCGATGCGGGCTCTGACACTCAGTATCTGGCCGATGATCAATCTCTTGAACTCTTTTCAGGCGGTCCTTATGCCGCAGCTGTTGTGGATGCGGCCAACCAGTTTGAGGCAGATATCATCTGGTTTGGATTTTCCGAGAGCGGTAAAACTCTTGCTCCCAGGGTGGCAGCCCAACTTAATGCTGCCTGCGCAAGTGAGATCACAGATATCATCTGGGAAGGTGACAAGCACGAAATCACCCGCCCTGCCATTGCCAATAAGGTGATCCAACGAGTGAAAATCAATACGGAACGGCTGGTCGCTGTTGTCCGTGCAGGCGCTTTTGAAGCTGCCCCGGATATCAGCGGCACAGAAAACCCAATCCAATTGTCTGCACCGCCAACAGATCTCAAGGCCGTGATCCAAGAACTGATCAGCGAAGCCGGCAATGAAGTGGACCTGGCAGATGCGGATATCGTCATTTCCGTTGGCCGGGGCGCCAAGGACCAGGCCGGTGTTGATCTGGTCAGGGAACTGGCACAAGATCTTAACGCCGGATTCGGTTCATCAAGAGCCATGGTGGATGGTGGGTTTATGGCCCATAACAAACAGGTGGGCCAGACCGGTAAGATCGTAGCGCCAACCCTTTATATGGCCGTTGGGATTTCCGGGGCCATCCAGCACTTGGCCGGCATGAACGGATCAAAGGTGATCCTGGCCGTGAATAAAGATCCTGAAGCCCCCATTTTCAATGTGGCAGACTACGGCATTGTAGGAGACCTTTTTGAGGTGGTACCCATACTCCGGGATGAAATCAAGGCCTTAAAGGCTTAAAATTGCCAGTTTAATATTGGAAACTTAAAACCGGGAGCTTAAAAACCATGAATCCCCTGTTCATGTCTATTGCACTAATCATGGGCTTAGGCCTTTTTACCTTCACCATGATCAAGAAGGTCCGGCTGCTCATGGCACTTGGACCGGCAGAGCGGATGGACCGCATGAAAGAGCGGTTCAAGAGCGTTCTTGTCCTGGCCATGGGGCAAAAACGCCTGGTAGGAAGGCAAAAAGAGAGAAGCTCTGGCCTGATGCATGCCCTGATTTTCTGGGGATTCTGCATTCTGCTTATCCGGTCCATCGTGCTGTACGGCCAGGGTTTTGTCCATGACTTTCAGCTTCCCTTCCTGGGTGAACACTATCTCACCGGTTACATTTACCTTTGGCTCAAGGATATCATGGAAGGGGTTGTCCTGATCATGATTATCTGGGCAGTGCTCAGGCGGGCAATAATTAAACCTGAACGCATGCACAATACACCTGAAGCGTACCTGGTCCTGGGAATGATCGGCCTGCTCATGGTCAGCGATCTCTTATTTGACGGGGCTCGCTATCATCTTATAGAAATATTAGGCAATCCCGGCAGCCTCCATTTTTTCAATAATCCCCAATACGGACCAGAGTTCTCCTGGACACCGGTCTCTGTGGGTGCGGCCTCCCTGCTTTCGGGACTTGGCCCAGAATCTGCTGCCCAGGTTATGACCTTTATGTTCTGGACTCATATTATCACCCAGCTTATCTTTTTGAACCTGCTCCCATTTGGCAAACACTTCCATGTCATCACGGCCCTTCCAAATGTATTTTTCAAAAGCCTGGATTATCCCCATGAAAACATCGCCCTTTTGGATATGGAAAATGAAGATGCCTGGGAGGATGAAACCCTGGGACTCAACCATATCCACCAGCTGACCTGGAAACAGGGGCTGGACCTTTACACCTGCACTGAGTGCGGCAGGTGCAAGGACGTTTGTCCTGCCTGGGTTACGGACAAGCCCCTTAACCTAAAAGACTTCAATGACACCTTGAAACAAGAACTTCATGTCAATGCTGATAAAATCCTCCAACGGGCCGAACTCACAGCCGGCCTGGAACAACTTTACGATGAGCATGAAATTCAGTCCCAAAAGGAAACCATCCAGACACTGAACAGTGAGAAGCAACTTGTTGGAGAGGTGATTGAGGAAGACACTCTATGGTCCTGCACCACCTGCCGGGCCTGCGAAGCAGTCTGCCCGGTCACCATTGAACATGTGCCCAGGATTATTGCCATGCGCCAGGGTGCAACTCTCATGGCCGAATCCTACCCCAAAGAACTGAACCCTGCCCTCAAGGGGTTGGAGCGAAACGGCAATCCATGGGGAATCGGGTATGACAAGCGGGCAGACTGGGCCGAAGGCTTGGACGTCCCGATCATGGCAGACAACCCGGATGTGGACTACCTGCTCTGGGTGGGCTGTGCCGGTTCCTTTGATGACAGGGCAAAGAAAGTGTCGCAAAGCCTGGTCAAAACCCTTCAGGCGGCAGACATCAGTTTTGCCATTCTTGGCACCGAGGAAAAATGTACAGGTGACTTTGCCAGGCGTGCCGGCAACGAGATGATGTTCCAGATGATGGCAGAAGAGAACATCGAAACCCTGAACAAATATAAGGTGAAGAAAATCATCACCGCCTGTCCCCACTGCCTGACCACGCTTAAAAACGACTACCCCCAATTGGGGGGTAACTTTGATGTGATCCACCATACACAACTCATCCATGACCTGATCAAAACTAAAAAGCTAAGACTTAAAAAAGGAACACAAGGGACGATCACCTATCATGATCCCTGCTACCTGGGCCGGTATAACAATATATACGACGACCCCAGGCAGATTCTGAACACTGTGTCTTCCAACCGGGTCAGCGAACTTGACCGGAATGCCAAAGAGAGTTTCTGCTGCGGTGCCGGCGGTGGCAGAATGTGGATGGAAGAAACCATTGGAACCCGCATCAACAGGGAACGGACATCTGAAATCATACAAAATGATGTTTCCAGCGTTGCTGTTGGCTGCCCCTTCTGCCTGACTATGATAGAGGATGGCCTCAAAGAACTGGGTAAAGAAGAGGCGGTGTCCACATTAGATATTGCCGAGTTGGT
>JAKSAU010000740.1 GCA_022361535.1 Desulfobacterales bacterium | reverse complement strand
CCATAATTGAAGAAAGTAAAAAAACTATTGTCAAGCCATCTATCTCTATATTCCCTAATCCATCAACGGTAAATTTAATTTGGTAACAAGTGGAGTGAACGCGAAAATACAAGTTTTTGACTTAACTGGGAAAATAATTGATTCATTTGATGTGGAACAATCATCAATGGCTCTGGATTTATACGGTTAACCAAATGGCGTTTACTTTTTAAAATTGGTTACTGAAAGTACGGTTATAACCAAACAATTGGTTAAAGAATAAAGCCGAATCCTTTATGCATAAATTGAATGAGAGTACTTACCACAACTCCCTCCACTGGCTACCATCATATACCTTTAAGGTACTATCTGCAGCATCCATGAACATATCACCTAGAGTAGCATCAACCGGTGCCGATGTGGGTTGTAAACGCATAGCATCGTTCACATGTAACACCCTTTGGGGTTGGGTGGTTCCTACACCTAAGGTATCCTGTACATGCACTTTGCCTGCAAAGTAGCCCGCCCATTGACCGTTAAGTACCCGATGCATATCGCTTCCTACACCACCCATTACAGCAGCACCATCATAAATATCGTACAATACACCGTACACTCCGTAATTATATCCATGTGGGGCATCGCCCGCTTCACCCAGTACACCATAACTTCTTCCAACACCAGGTCCGCCTATGTTAAATGCCCTTCCGTTTACACCAATACCCTTACCTGAACCAATAACCGGGAGTTTACTCACAAACCCGTGCAAAGCTGTAAATTCCACATTGGTACCAACAGGATCTTTTAGTTCTGCATATACGCCAAAACTATGGGAAGATTTAGAATTATGCTGGACATGGATACCGTGCTCCGTCGAGTCAGGATTAACTACATGTATTCTTCCTTTAACACTGGAAACTCCTTCTCCTATCACCGCTTTACCATTGTATGTTACAGTTGTCTCATCCTCGATCCAGGGAGAGGAAAATGAAGGTTGCGTACCCCAACGCGTGGTATCTTGCTCCGAAATTTTGCTGGCAAGCGAAGCAGCAAATACAGGATCACTTTCTTTTTTTAAATAGTTGCTGGTATCACTTAA
The DNA here is from genome assembly GCA_022361535.1 of Desulfobacterales bacterium. The sequence continues at coordinate 73 of JAKSAU010000740.1, read as the reverse complement.
ATCAGGTCTTCCCAGAATGTTGTTATAACTAACCGGGCTGTCTAACTTAGCATTCCAATCAGAGATATCGTTT
>JAKSAU010000549.1 GCA_022361535.1 Desulfobacterales bacterium | reverse complement strand
ACAACTGTGGCAAACGGGTAAACAGTAGAGGAACCTACGATGGAGATATAATCTCTTGAGGAACCTGCATGCACATTTGAGAGGCCCAGGGTCACAACAGCTGCCAGGGCGGTTAAGGTAACAATCAATTTTTTCATGTTTTTACTCCTGATAAGGTTAATAATTACTACATAAATAAGGTTAAAGGGTTAAAACTTCTTACCATCTTCTTTCAAATTTCTTTCTCAGGAAAACAGCCACGGCATTCATGGTGACAAGGAAACATAAAAGCACCATGATAGCAGCGGAAGTTCTCTCTAAAAAGGCACGTTCAGGGCTGTCTGCCCACAAAAAGATCTGAACCGGCAGAACAGTAGAAGGATCGGTGAATCCGCCTGGGATATCAACGATAAAGGCCACCATACCAATCATGAGCAAAGGCGCGGTTTCCCCCAAAGCCTGTGCCATACCAATGATGGTTCCAGTAAGCATACCCGGTAATGCAAGCGGCAGTACATGGTGGGTGACCATCTGGGTTTTGGAGGCGCCGACGCCCAAAGCGGCTTCCCGGATAGAGGGCGGAACCGACTTTAAAGCAGCTCTACTTGCAATAATAATGGTTGGAAGAGTCATCAGTGTTAAAACCAAGCCACCTACAAGTGGAGCAGATCTGGGCAGTCCGAAAAAGTTCAAAAAAACGGCCAGCCCCAGAAGTCCGAATACAATTGAAGGAACAGCTGCAAGGTTGTTGATGTTGACCTCTATAATATCGGTCCACCTATTTGTGGGGGCAAACTCTTCCAAATAAACGGCAGCAGCCACACCAATGGGAAATGACAGAGCAAGCGTCACCAGCAGGGTGTAAAATGAACCACAAACTGCCCCCCAGATACCTGCAAGTTCAGGTTCTCTGGAGTCACCAGCCGTAAAAAAGGTAGTATTGAACTCTTTTTTGACCTGTCCCTTTTCAATAAGATGATCTACCCATGCCAGCTGCATGTCGTTCATCCGACGTTCGCTTTCTGGGACATCCCGCCTAATATGCCCTTTCATAAGCATATCTACGTCATCATCAGCCGGTACCCAGATTTTAATGGTATTACCGATTTCATGACGGTTTCTTGCCACAAAATCCTGAAGGATATAAGATGCGCCGGAGCTGACAATGTTATAGAGTTTTCGTTTATCCCGTCTTTGCTTTACATCAGGAAACGTCTTTTTCAACGAAGTTCTGACAAGGCCCAGATAATTGGCTGATGCCAAATTCTCCTTATCAATCTCCTGGGGATCAAGAAATATTTCCAACTGAATTGCAGTCTGCTGAAAAGCGGAGTATCCATTGGCAAAGATACTGATAAACAGAAAGGACAGGAACATAAGGCTCAGGATAATGGCTGTAAGCCCATAGCGTCTGAACCGCCGCTCACGTTTATATCTTTTTGCAAGCCCTTTGTTTACGATATCCATGGTCCTGATTTTTTTGATACCGGACCCTTGGGGTGAACCAGAATTATTCATATTGCTCCCTGTATTTACGGACCACCACGAGGGCAATCACGTTCAGGATCAAAGTAACGATAAACAACATAAGTCCCAGGGCAAATGCAGCCAGAGTTTTAGGGCTGTCAAATTCCTGGTCTCCAACCAGCAGGGTTACAATCTGCACCGTCACCGTTGTAACTGTTTTAAGAGGGTTTACCGTAAGGTTAGCCGAGAGTCCGGCTGCCATAACCACGATCATTGTCTCGCCAATAGCCCTTGAAACGGCAAGGAGCACACCACCGACAATACCAGGCAAGGCAGCAGGCAACACCACCTTGGTAATGGTTTCAGACTGGGTGGACCCCAACCCATATGCTCCGTCCCGCAAAGACTGAGGAACGGCGTTGATAACATCATCAGATAATGAAGATACAAACGGGATAATCATGATCCCCATAACCAGCCCGGCTGCAAGGGCACTTTCGCTTGACACATCCATCCCGATCGTCGCACCGGCATTTCTAATAGCAGGTGCCACAATCAATGCTGCAAAAAAACCATAAACAACTGTGGGGATTCCCGCTAAGATTTCGAGCAGGGGTTTGGCAATGTTTCGGAACCTTTTATTAGCATATTCAGAAAGATAGATGGCGGACATTAGCCCGATAGGCACAGCCACGCACATGGCAATAGCTGAGATGAGCATGGTGCCTAAGAATACCGGTATGGCTCCAAAGGCCCCTGAAGATCCTACCTGGTCTGCACGGATAGCCATCTGAGGACTCCATTCAAGACCGAATAAAAATTCATTAACCGGAATGACCTGGAAAAACCTGATCGCTTCATAAAGTACGGAAAGGACAATACCTACTGTGGTAAAAATCGCCAAAGTTGAACAGGCAATAAGCAATACCTTAATTACGTTTTCAACATGATTTCTGGCCCGCAGTTTAGGAGAAATAATACCCCGAATCCAAAGAATTGCTGCAATGGCAATTGCCACAACCAGAACGCTCAACGCTGCATGACTGGTTGCCTTCAGACTTCGATAGTGCTCTGCTGCAGCTTCAATGGCAGGGCTGATTTCCCCCCCTACAATATTACCGTTTACAAGATTACGGATATCATTAACGATAAGATTAAGCCGATCATTAGGTAATGTCCGAATCTCTTCAGGAAGGCCTGCTATCATCATATCTGTGATCACAGTGGACTCAAACGCCAGCCAAAATGAAAAAATAATCAATGCTGGTACGGCACACCATAATGCAGCCAAGGAACCATAATAAGAAGGTCTGGAATGCAGAATCTTTGGCCCACCAGATGTGGAAGATACGGCAAACGCTCTTCTGCGCCCGAGGAAAAACCCGCCTGCAGTCAGCATGAGCAAGGTAATAAGTAAATGTGTTGGTGACATCGTCATTCCTTAATTACTATTAAGACGTTTTCTTAAACGCTGAATGGAAAATACGCCCCTTTTATTAGATCTGGTTTAACCTTATGTTAGCAGACAGTTAGGGTAGTGTTTTCGCCGATTTGCTTTAATTTTTCCTGAGTGCCCGTCAATAGGTCTTCCAAGGCCGACTCCATATCTGATGAATGTCCCCTCACATTTTCGGACAATGTTCGGGTCTCCTGTGCCGCTTCTTTCACCCTTGATACCCTTTGAGACAAACCACGAACGTCCTGGTTTGTGGCTTGAGCGTTACCTGCAATACGGTCTGACAGTCCGCGTTGATCTTGGACGGCCTGATAAATATGAGATCCTGTATCTGACAAGGTATTTATTAAAGACTCAACACCCTGGGCAGATCCTGTCATCTGGTTACACGCTTCCTGAATTGCGGTAATTTTTGCCTCTATTTCCTGATTGGCAGTTTCAGTCTGGAGGGAAAGATCCCTGACTTCATTGGCAACCACCGCAAATCCTTTACCAGCCTCACCTGCCCTGCTGGCTTCAATTCTGGCATTCAAGGCCAAAAGACGTGTTTGTCCTGCAATCTTCTTTACTATTTTGATGATTTCCTCTATTTCCTGTGACGCGTTATTCAAAGATTCAATATTGTCCATGGACTCACGGGTTACCTTATTGATATTCACGACCAGTTCATTCTGTTTTTCAACTTGAGCATGAATATCTTGAACCGCATCCTGCAGGCTTTGAGCCGCTGCAGCCACCCCATCTGTATTTTCTTCTGTCCTGGTTATCGCAGTCGTAGCGGTATCGCTTTGTTCGCTGGTATCACCGGCCAGATCATACAGGTTAAAACTTGCCGTCTTCATAGCCTGGGATTTGGTTCTTAAATCTTCAATCAAATCTGTCATGGTTAGAATCAGTTCCTGGATTACAGCTTGTTCTTCCTGCTTTCTAAAGTCAGCAGCCCGAAGGTTCTGAAGTGCTCCCTGGAATGATCCAAGCACTGCAGCAAGAACACCGATTTTGTCCTTGCGTTTCTGATAGGGGATATCTACGGTTTCACCGGAATTGATTAACTCTATAGTTCGGGTCAGCCGTTTTAAAGGACGCTCAACATTGAGAAAGGTCATAACGTAAAGTACGAGCAGGTTCAAAGCAATCGTAATCACGGCAATGATCACCATGGTTTTCTGCCGGTCTTTTCTAAATCCGGTTAATGCGTCTTCGTTGGCTTTTATCTGGTCCACATGATGCAAAATCTTTATTCTGGACTCCTCTGCAGCAAGCCCCTCATCAGCCAATCGCGCCTTGAGTTCAGCGATCTTTATTTCAAGAGCATCTTCGCTGTTTGCAGCGGCTTCCTGCCCTTGAATCAATGAGTTAATTTTATCTAAATCCCCTGCAGGATCTGCACTTGCGATGTACATCATTCGAACAGTGTCGGTGAAACTGCCCTGGTCATCCATGAGTCCCTGGGAAACCAGGACCTGTCCATCCTTGACCTGGGCAACAAATTTACCTTTGGAAATATCCCGGCGCTGTTTACGTTTAAAAAAGGTGCCATAGTTTGACCGGCCTTCAAGTATCTCTTTTTTATCTATAGTAAACTCTGATTCTAACTGCTTCATGATTCCAGATGCCGGGTCCACCGTTAAAAGCTCCGGTATTTTCAAATAGCTGTTCTGGAGTTGGGCTATCCGTTCCCTGAGATCTGCATTTAATCCTGTATTAAGTTCCAGTAATCCGTTGGTTTTTTCACCGATTTCCTGCGTGGTTTTCCAACTGCTGTACATCAAAACGCCCATGCACAGATTTGATACCAAACCGACACCGAGAATGAGCTTAACACCTACAGTCAGCCATGTGGTGGGCCGTGTACTTTCCGGCGGGGCTTCCAAACGGGCAGACTCCCCCTGCTCGAGTACGGCCTGCCCATCTATCTGTTGCCGTGCTTTGGTTTCCCCAGGGATAGCCATTGTTCCGTCATTTTTATTGGCAAATACATTCAAACCCATTCTTAAAACCCTTATTTTTTCTTGTTGCAATCTTGTCTTTGTTACTAAAGATCTGACATTGATCTTCGGCAAAGGAGATTTAGCATCGGCTTGTTAGAAGTGTATTAGAAAAAGATGAGCTTCCTGCCTAGGAAACAGGACAAAAAAACGCCCTGTTGGCTATCTTCAGCCAACAGGGCGTTACAGGATTCAAAGTATTAATTTTAAAATTCTTAGATCATTCTTTTTTATCTTTTAATTGTTCAACCAGAGAATCAAATGATTTTTTCTCAAGAATCTGTCCGAATTGAGATCGATAATTATTGACCATGCTAACCCCTTCAATGATCATATCATATACCATCCAGGGTTTTTCATCCTGCCTGTACATTCTGTAATTGATAGGGATTTCCACCTCATCTGTAATAATTTTTGTATTAATCTGTGCGTATTCCCGAGTCTTTTTCTTTTTCACAAGTTCCTTAAGATAGACCACTTCCTCATCGGTGTACGCCTCAATCTTTGACATATAGCTGTCTTCAAGGAGACTTCCGAACAATTCGGTAAATTCATCTTTTTGTTCATCAGTCAACCCTTTCCAATGTCGAGCTAAACTCCTCTGGGACATCATCCTGAAATCAAATCGCTCCTTTGCAATGATCCTCAGCTTCTCCCTGCGGACCTCTTTTTGATCTTCAGCCTTGAGTTCAGGATCTTTAAGCACTTCCAGAAGTTTGTCTATGCTCCCTTTGAGCTGTTGTGTGGCTGATTCTGTGCTGGATAAGGCGGATCCGGCCAAACCTGCAAACAGTATTAAAATTATTATGCTGCACAAAAATGCGGTGATAGTTCTTTTCATCCTTAATTACCCTTTATATCCAAGGCCGGTCAGTGCCGTATCCATGTCCTTTTCAATTGAAAACACGTTGTCCAGCTTGGTCAAGCTCAAGGCATTAAAAACGGTTTTCCCCAAACCTGCCAGAACAAACTCCCGGTCTTCATTTTGACTCCATTGCAATCCCTCTACAAGTGTGGCAATACCAGAACTGTCCATAAACGAGACACCGGACAAATCTACCACAATTGCCTTTGTTACGGAACTGAAACAAGGAAGCAGTGTATCTCTAAGGTCCGGCGAGGTAAACATATCAATTTCACCTTCAACCCGGATCTGGACAATGCCTTTATCCTTTGTACTATCGATTCTAAAGCCCATTTAAAAACTCTTATTTTTCAAATATATATTTACTGATCAATTCTTCAAGGCTGATGGCTGATTCGGTATCCATCAGTTCTCCCTGATCTTCAAGAAGTTCGTCAGACCCACCAGGCGATAATTTGACGAACTTGTCGCCGATCACCCCTTTTGTACGGATGGATGCGATCGTATCATCTGATATTTCCGTACCATTTTTAATTTCCATCTCAACCAGGGCATTATTTTCTTCCAGGGTAATGGAAGCAACTTTACCCACAGGGACTCCGGCTATTTCCACAGAAGCACCCGGCTCCAAGCCTTCAATGGACCCGAATACCGCCCGGATGCGATAGGAATCAGACCCAAATAATTCAACAGCCCCCAGGTTCACCGACAGGTATACCAAACAGGCCATACCCATGATCATAAAAAGTCCTACAGAAATTTCGATTTTTTTTGAGTACATGATCCCTAATTTAAATCCTATAGCAATAATGATGTCAAGATATAATCCATTATCAGTATGGACAAAGACGTGATTACAACAGCCCTGGTGGTAGCACGACTAACCCCTTCGGTGTCTGCTGTGGCCGTATATCCCATAAACGTTGATATCCAGGAAATCAACAGGCCGAAGTTCAGCGACTTGAGTATGCCTCCGTAAATATCAGTAAATGTGACAGCTGAAATCATTTTACCCCAATACGCTCCCTCGTTTACCCCAAGCAGTTTAACTCCCACAAGATAACCGCCGTAGATACCTACCACATCAAAAAAGGCCGTAAGCAAGGGCAAGGCAATTATTCCTGCTATGATTTTAGGGCTTATCACGTATTTTAAAGGGTCAACAGCCATCATTTCAAGAGCCGGGAACTGATCGGTAATTTTCATGATTCCAATCTCAGCCGTCATGGCAGACCCCGCCCTTCCTGTAACCATCAAAGCACATAGAACAGGCCCAAGTTCACGGATAATAGAAAGGGCAACAGCTGATCCCAAAAGTGCCTCTGCGCCGAACTGGACCAAGGTATGGTGGCCTTGCAGTCCCAGGACCATTCCGGTAAACAACGCTGTCACAAATATAATGAGCACGGATTTTGACCCGATAAACTCGATTTCTTTAATCAGCCGCTCAATACGGAACGGGGGTATAAAGGCTTGGCTGGCAGCGATAGCTAAAAAAATTCCGCTGCGTCCAAGTATTTGTATCCGGTTCAGGGTTTTTCTGCCTATTACAGCCGGCATATCAAGACTCAACATGGCTGCCCCCTGTCATCAGGATATCATCAAGGTAGTTTTTCTCTGTACGAGTGAACGGAATCGGTCCCTCCGGGTTGCCCTGAATAAACTGCATCACCCTTGGATCCTCGCTGTTGCGTATTTCATCCACGCTGCCCTCGGCAATTATCTGCCCGTAATAGAGGATAATTATATGATCCGCAATCCTGAAACAGGACTCAATATCATGGGAGACCACCACTGAAGTGATGTTGAGTTTCTGATTTAAATCTCTGATAAGCTTATCTATTACGCCTGTGGAAATGGGATCCAGACCTGAGGTAGGTTCATCGTAAAATATCACTTTTGGATCCATGACAATGGCCCGGGCCAGCCCGACTCTTTTCATCATGCCGCCTGAAAGTTGTGACGGCATAAGATGCTCCGTACCTCTCAACCCAACCATCTCAAGCTTCATAGTAACAATGGTTTTGATCACATTATCTGCGATACGGGTATGTTCGCGCAAAGGGAATGCTATGTTTTCATAGATATTCAAGTAATTAAACAAGGCTGATCCTTGAAAAAGCATCCCCATTTTTTTTCGTTTCTCGTATAATTGGGTTTTGGTTGCCTGGGTAAGGTCAAGGTCGTCAAAAAGCACCTGCCCCGAATCCGGGCGTTCAAGACCTGTAATCTGCCTTAACAGGGTACTTTTTCCGGACCCTGAACCACCAAGGATAACCGTCACCTTATTCTTGTGAAACCGGCAACTTAAATTATCCGAAGCTACAATGTTACCGTATTTTTTTAAGAGATTTTTAACAATGATCATTGACGCCACTTAAAAAAGGGTTGATCATCTTTGATACCTCAAGCGCCGAGAGGTGTCAACGATATTCCATGATTGACAAAGGCGGCCGGGATTTATATACAGATTTAGAAGTCACATTTACCAAGCTTAAGGATAACTTACATGGCAGGTCAACACATTGCACTGACCATCCCTTCGCATCCCAGGTTTCTCCAACTGGTCAGGGGAGTTGTGCAGAAAGTGGCCCAGATCCAGAATCTGTCGTTGGATCAGACTGACAATATCACCCTTGCCGTGGATGAGGCATGTTCAAATATCATCAGACATGCGTATATGAACGACACCTCCCGAACCCTTGATCTTGATTTCAATATTCTGGAAAATCGCCTTGATATCACCATCACAGATTATGGCAAACAATGCGATGCTGCAAAGCTTGTCCCCAAAGAACCGGATCAAACAAAACCAGGTGGTCTCGGTCTTTATATCATGCATACTGTTATGGATGACGTGACTTTCGAGTGTACTCTAAAAGGGAAAAACATCGTCCGGATGTCCATTGACCTAAAGGAAACAGACACCTCCCTTTCCCCTTAATCAAGGGGAATATGGAAGGCGGCCCAAATTTTATATTACTTGGTGTTTAAAATAGATTCGATCACTTGAAAAGCAAATGGTGCAGACAGGTTTTTGGCCCCGGCACTTGAAGGAGAGGCTTGCGGTTTATGTCCTGAACCGGCAAATGCGACAACCCGCTTATCTTCAAACTCTATACGGTAATTGGGACGAATGCCTTTTCCGGTAGTCCCAAACAACACTTTTGCTCCGGCGTCACCTTCCATATTGGCAAACACCTTTTCCAAAAACTTGGGGGAAAGTTGTGCCACACGTTCTTCATCCCACTCAATTTGAACTTTTACCCCTCCCCCGGATTTCCGGGATGATGTCTTTTTGGCCTTGAGTTTAGAAATCTTACCTTTAAGGATATTAAGTTTCATGCCCAAGTTTTTAACCGACCGCTCCTGGATTTCCCCTTCGGCCTGGGGACGAAGCAAATCCAGTTCACCGTTAACCTCCTCAAAGCAGGCTTTGGATTCCTCCACAGCCTTTTTTTCTATAAGTTGGTCGATATTCTCGCACATACGGTTTATGGCTTGCCTGGATTCACGAAACTTATTGGGCTCCATTTTGCCTCCTATTCCTTTTTACGGCCCCTGATAACCAGATCCATGCCCAAGATCCAGAGCCCGGGGAATTTTCAACCGGAGGAATACATTGCGTATTTCAAGGATTCAAAAGTTCCTGTAACGCTGAAACTCACTGCAATTGTCTTAGTTAAGGCACCCTTTGTTATTGCAAGGTATTAAATCACTTGGCAGACGGAACCTTTTTCAGGTGCAGTAAAACGCAGCATAGGAAAAAAATCAATCAGTGGCATCTTCAAGTGATAAAAAACACTTTGGTTAAATAGCCTTAATTATTTGGAGAATCCTACACTGCCCTGACCCAGATTTCAAGGGGAACTCTCAGCAGGCACTATTCCTGCCTGGAAATGGCTCCAAACTCGGCCCGGACTGTGGCGGCAAGATCCAATGGAGACAATGCCATCTGCAGCCCCCTGCGCCCTGCACTGACGTAGATTTGATCAAAGTTTTGGGCTGAAATATCAATAATTGTTTTCAGGTGTTTTTTCTGTCCCAGGGGACTGACCCCTCCGGTAAGAAACCCGGTGGTTTTTTCTACCAGCTGTTTGTCTGCCATAGCGGTCTTTTTCACACCAAGAACCTTTGCAAGCGCCTTGAGATTAAGCTGGACCGCAACAGGAACGACAGCTACGGCAAGATTTGAGCCGCACGTATCAACCACCAGGGTTTTAAAGAGCTGCTCAGGATCAACACCCAGCCGTTCTGCGGCTTCCATGCCAAAGGCACGAACGGTTGGATCATGATCATATTCATGAAGGGTAAAAGGTATTTTGGCCTTTTTGGCCTGTGCAACTGCAGGTGTCATGGCTTAAACTTATAGCACTACAACAAGTCTCCTGCCAGAATTATTATCATCTCAAGATTAACCCAAAACCAATCTTTGTCCCCCTGACCTTTACAGAGACCAAGTTTGGATTTATAGTCTCGTTCATGAAATTCTACGCAGTCGCCAAAGGGCGAAAAACAGGCATATTCACATCATGGCCGGAAGCACAACGTCAAGTCAAAGGATTTGCCGGCGCCAGGTACAAAAGCTTTAAAACTAAAAAAGAAGCCTTGGACTTCCTTGAAAATCCATCATACGGTCCCCCTAAGAACAAAAAGAAAAACTCTTCTGCGAAGACAAAATCAGATAAGGGGACAACATCTAAATCAGCCGATCAACCCTACCCTGAAAATGCCGTGGTGGTATACACAGACGGTGGTGCCATAGGTAACCCTGGTCCTGGCGGCTACGGTGTTGTTATAAAGAACGGAGAACAATTTTCAGGCGGATTTAACAGGACCACAAACAACCGAATGGAGCTGATGGCAGTCATTGTTGCCATGGAAGCTCTCCAGGGGGAAAAAAGACCTGTTTTTCTTCATTCGGACTCAAGGTATGTCGTTAACGGCATCACTAAAGGCTGGGCTAAGGGATGGAAAAAACGCGGCTGGAAAAAATCAGACGGGCAGCCCGCGTTGAATCCGGATCTATGGGCCAGGCTTTTGGAATTGCTGCCCAACCTGGATATCACCTTTAAATGGGTCAAAGGCCACGCAGGAGATCCTTTGAATGAAGCCTGTGACCACCTGGCCAACTCAACGGCACGGAAACCAGGCTTGCCCGATGATATGGAATACCTAAAAACATTGTAGAAACAGGATATATCAATGAAACTGACAGTCTGCGAACTAAGCAATAACTGGATTAATGATAAAGCAGAGCAAGAGGCCCTGTTCAATCATTTGGCAACCCAGGCCAGCGATTTTCTGCTACTACCCGAAATGCCCTTTGCCAAATGGCTGGCAGGTTCCAACCAGGTCGACCCGGGACTATGGGAAAAAGCAGTGGTTTTGCATGAACATTGGATCAGCCGCCTTGAAGATTTCGATGTTCCGTTGATTGCAGGAACCAGGCCTATATTAAAAGCAAATGTTCCCCACAATGAAGGGTTTATCTGGACCAAGAAGACTGGTGCTGTGGGTGTCCATGAAAAATACTATCTGCCTGACGAAGAAGGATTTTGGGAAGCCACTTGGTATCGCCGGGGAAATGGAAGATTCGACACAATAAAGATTAACGGTATTTGCATTGGCTTTCTCATTTGCTCAGAAATCTGGTTTAACCACTGGGCACGCGAATACAGCAAAGGCGGCATGGATATTCTAGTATGTCCCAGGGCAACGCCAGTGTCTTCCACACCTACCTGGAAAGCCGGTGCCCAGGCTGCGGCAAATGTTTCCGGAGCCTATTGCCTTTCATCCAATTTCAATGGTCCCAACACCAAGACAATGGATTTTGGAGGAACCGGATGGATCGCGGAACCTGAAGAGGGAAATTTATTGGGCACCACGTCAAATGAATCACCCTTTTTAACTCTTGAAGTTGATATTGATGCCGCCAGGGATGCAAAAAAGACCTACCCCAGGTACATAAAAGACTGATTGATAATGAAAATGGGACCTGATATAGTTATGACAATACTGTCTTTTACCCTTGCAGTTTGAATTGACACGCCATGAAAGAGTTATCTGAAATTAATACCAGGGAAGGTTTATTAAAGGTTATCAATGCCCTACCCCTGGCCATAACCGTTATTGATAAAAACCGGACTATTGCCCTGGCCAACCGGTCCACAGCTCTTTTTGTAAATAAAGAGGAAACACAACTTGTCGGCCTTGTCGGCGGAGAAGCGTTTGGTTGCATCAACAGTGATGATGATCCCAAAGGATGCGGGTTTGGCCAGGAATGTTTCAGATGCAAGCTTCGGGAAACCATCATGGGTACCATGGAAACTGAAGAGCCCCGTGAAATGGTGGAAACCACCATGGTGTTTAAAGAAATAGGAGAACGCCATCTTAGAATCTCAACCCTGCCCATGGTTCTAAATGATGAACCAGTTGTTCTTCTTTCCCTTGAGGATATTACCCAAGCCAAAACCCATGAACGGTTGCGTACGGAAAAAGAGAAACTGGCAGCAGCCGTTGAAACCGCAGGTGCAGTTTGTCATGAAATTAACCAGCCCTTGATGATCATTTTAGGCATGGCCGAACTTCTTTTAGACGATATCGAAGATTCCGACGACAAAAAATCAAAGCTGTCCGAAATTAAAGAACAAGCAGAGCGGCTTGGGGCCATTACCCGCAAACTAACCAGCCTTACCGAATACAAAACCAAGTCTTATCTAAAAGCAAACATACTTGACATTGAAACAGCATCGGACAAGTCTGATTCATAAAATGCACTGCCATTTTGGTCTTCCCATGAAGGCTTGCCTTTTTGCCTCTTCCCATCTATAGTCGAGATTATCTTGAGCCATCGTCTCAACCAATAGATCTGAGTGAAACCATGACTTTTCTTTCGTGCATTGCAAGGAACCAACAGTTCCTAAATTCTGTAATAAGCTTGATTCTGACAACGAGCCTACTATATACCCTATCCTGCTCTCCCAAAGAAAAGAAAACGATTTCAACACCTGTCATTCAGCCATCTAAAACCGCAACTCTGCCATGTGAGGCGCAGGACAAAGAAGTTGCCAGGATAAAACACCTTGTTATGGAGGCTCAGTATGACAGGGCATTGGCCATGGCTTCTGCAATTGCCGATACACCATGCAGTCCGGACCGGTACCCGAACGCCCTGACACTTATAGCAGAGATTTTCATGGCCCAGAGAAAACCTGCCAATGCGTTTCACTTTTACCTTCGTGCTGCAGAACATACACAAAACCTATCCCCTGCAGCCGCCGCTCTTGCAACCATGCATGTTCCTGACATTATCTTTGAAGTTTCCAATAATGTCCCGGAATCGGCTCAAAAGGATTTACTCTTGCTGGTCGCACAAATTAAGGCAGACACCGGAAATACAGGCCAGGCAGCCATTCTATTTCAGGAAACAGATGAAACAACTGATACGGTTCAAACACCTGAGCGATCCCGGATTCAGGAGGAAGATATTATCGAGGATAAAAAGGCCGTTCCGGGCAGAATAGGTGTACTGCTTCCTTTGACCGGATATTATCAAGAAGGCGGTCAGCGTGCTCTGTCAGCGATTTATATGGCTTTAGAGGAGCATGGCCCACTACCGGGCCTTGAACTTATGGTCACGGATACGGCTTCTGATCCTTTAAGGGCTGCATCCTCAGTTGAGGAGATGAATCGCCTGCAGGTATCCTGTATCATTGGACCAATGGTTACTGCCGCTGCGGCTGCTGCCAAAGCAGACAGCTTAGGGATCCCAATGATTATCCTGACCCAGACCCCGGGAATTCCTGAAACCGGGGCCTACCTGTTTCGAAATTTTATCACCCCGGAGCTTCAAATTCGCACCAGTGCCGACTTTATCATGTCCGCATACGGTTATAGAAATTTCGCCCTGCTATATCCTGAAGATGACTATGGAAAAATTTTTATGGAAACCTTTATGAGAATTGTTCCGGAACGGGGAGGTAAAATAACAGATATCAGTGCTTACTCCCCTGGTCAGGCGGATTTCTCCGAACAGATAAAACCATTGATCAAAGGATATCGAGCAAAAGATAAAGGTGGACGCTACAAGGATGTTTCATCAACCCAAAAACAGAAACGAAATAAAATTTACAGGGCAAAAATCGATTTTGACGTATTGTTTATTCCGGACTCTGCACAAACCGTTTCAATGATAGCCCCTCAACTGAGATACCACGGCATCACCCCTGTCCTTCTTATGGGTACCAACCTGTGGCATTCTGACAACTTATTGTCAGCATCACAGTACCTCCAGCAGGCTGTATTTACAAACGGATTTTATCCGGGAAAAGAAAAAACAGCTGAGTTCATGGGGAAATTCAGGGATAAAACAGGTAAGACTCCTGGCTATATTGAAGCAGCCGCCCATGACTCAATGTCAGCACTTTTATCAATCCTTGACTCCGGGCCTATCAAATCAAGGCATCATATGGCAGGCAAACTGCACGCTCTCAACCGCTACAATTGTCTGACGTGCCCACTTTACTTCGATACCCGGGGGGAACCTGCTGCTCCTCTGGATATATTTCAGGTTAAAGGCAAAAAAATCGTCATGATCAGATCCTGCAGCCATTGGTAATCCGGCTTAACTCTAAAGCTGCATACCGCTTTCAATACTCTGAACTTTTATTTAATTTTCTTGGGTTTGCACAGCCGCTTTGACTTTACTGATAAGCGGCCACATTTTTTGCATGTGTATTTCAACGTTTCAAGCTTGGGTTTACAAATATGCCTGGCATCTGTTGATGATGCGCCGCAATCCTTGCAGACAAAAGCTTCACTGATTTCAGACGGATCGCACAAATGCCCTTTTCCTTCTACGTTATTTCCACATGTTTTGCAGGCTCGACGTTTTTTACCCATACAACACCTCCGAACAGGATCTGAAGTAGTCTGGTTATATCAATACCACAAAAAATAGGTCTTTTTTTGAAAATTTCAAATCAAAGCGAAAACCAAATCCTCTGTATTCTTTAATGGTAAAGGTGTATGCAAAGTTAGAACAACAAATACTTTAATCCGACCAACTAAATAGAATAAACATTGCTACCTGTTTTCATCGTAATAGTATTTTT
>JAKSAU010001172.1 GCA_022361535.1 Desulfobacterales bacterium | reverse complement strand
CCATCAACCCGGACTATGTGGATGCCAGAATGAAGTTGGGAATCGTCCAGATCTGCATGAAACAGTACGATCAGGCATTGTCAAATCTGGAAAGTCTCGTGGAGCAGAATCCGGACTATCCGGATGTCTACTATCTGATAGGATTGGTAAAGGAAAACCGCGGTCAGTTGGAGGAGGGGATTCGATTCCAGGAAAAAGCGCTGCGGATAAGTCCGAAATTTAAAAATGTACTTGTCAAGCTGATTCTTCTGTACTCCCGAACCGGAAATCCGACCGCGGCGGAAAACACACTCAAACAGGCAATGGATTTGTTTCCGAATGATAGAAGGTTGGCGTCGATTAAAACACATCTCAACCTGTTTCAGTTATCCCCTGAAACCAAAGAAGATTCAGATGAATTCCAGCGCTATTTTAAGAATGAGCAATCACTGAGAGTGTTACGGAACGAGTTCCATCCGCATTTGGACATAATGCCGAGCTGTTCGGAAATACTAAAAATGTTCAATAAAACCCGTTATGTGAAATGCGATTCCGGCATCCCTCACTTTCTGATTCCCCTTATTCACGAACAGATCACACACCATCCGGACTACCCGGATCTCTACAACAGTCTCGGTATCCAACTGACATTCTGCAATCAATTGTCTGAAGCGGAAGACGCCTTTTCCAAAGCGGTCGACTTGGCACCGGGGTATCTTGAGGCCCGGATCAACCTGGTTAAAAGCCTTAGCAGCAGCGGTAAACATAAAGCAGCCTGTGATCACGGCAACGTGCTGTTGGCAAATAATATACAATTCCCGGATGTCTGTTACACACTCACCCGGGTCTTTATGGCATGCGGGGATTATGACACCGCCATGAAAACCGCCAGATGCGTTTTGACTTACGGATCCGACATGAGGAAAATTCGGATACTGATTGCCAGGATCCGTGAACTCCGGAGAGATACTACAGACGGCCGGCAATCGACAAAATAGTATTGACCGGGTGCTTTTTGATCCAAGGGTCTATT
>JAKSAU010001281.1 GCA_022361535.1 Desulfobacterales bacterium | reverse complement strand
TCGGCGTCAACATCGAAGAGTCCCAGAACGTGACCTGGCACGGATTCCCCTATGCCGAATGGGGAGCGAAACAGGGCATGGGCATCGTTTCGGATCCGGATGATCTCTTCGAAATCGAAGGTCGGTTGTTCCGGGCCGCCAAGGCCTATGAACCGTACCGACCCATGGACGGCGAGTTCGTCCCCTACAGCAACCTGCAGTACACCATGGAGGAAGTCGTCGTGTTCGAGGAGAACGACGAGGTGATTCGTTCCTACGTGGAAGAAAGCATCGCGCGATTCATCCTGAGCAATCAGGACGTGATGTCCGATGCCGCTTGGAACTCCTACCTGGACGACCTGGAGAGCCTGAACCTCAGGGAGTACCTTGCCGTGGTTCAGTCCGCTTATGACAGGTACATGAAAGGCCGATAGAACACGGCCCTACCGAACAGGGGCGAAGAATTCTTCGCCCCTGTTCCCAACTTATTCATTCCGGAGAAACTGCATGTCATATGAAGCGACATTTCAGTCGTTGAGCGCCTACCGAATCCCCGACTGGTTTCAGAACGCCAAGTTCGGAATCTTCATCCATTGGGGCCCGTTTTCCGTTCCGGCCTTCGGCGGCAAGCGGGACAACCTGGTCGGCGGAAACGGCGTCTGGTATCAGTACGCCATGTACCGCGAGGGATCGGAGACCTTCGACCATCACAAGAAGACCTGGGGGGACCAGAAAACCTTTGGATTCAAGGATTTCATCCCCTTGTTCAAAGGCGAGAAGTTCGACGCCGGCCAGTGGGTGGATGTCTTTAAGAAGTCGGGCGCCCGATACGTCGTGCCCGTCGCCGACTACCACGATGGTTTTCCCATGTTCGACTGTTCCTATTCGGGCGACTGGACCTCGGTGAAGAAGGGGCCTCGGCGGGATGTGGTCGGAGAACTGGCGCAGGCGGCCAGGAAGGCCGGCATGCATTTCGGGGCTTCGTCCCACCGGGCTTATCAATGGCATTTCTATAAGTTCGACGAGCGGTTCGACACGGTCGATCCCGAGAACGAAGGATTGTACGGGCGAATCCACCCGGAAGATGCACCGCAGGACCGAGCGTTCCTCGACAACTGGAACGCGAGAACCAGGGAACTCGTCGAAAAGTACGAACTGGACATCATCTGGTTCGATTTCGGTTGGGAAGATCCGGCCTTCGACCGGGAGAGAACCAAGTTCCTGGCCTGGTACTACAACTGGGCGGAACAACACGGGAAAGAAGTCGTTCTCCAATCCAAAGGCGAGTTTCCTCTCAACATGGCGGTTTTCGACGTCGAACGGGGCGGGCTCGAAGAGCAAAGCCCCCATTTCTGGCAGACCGACACTTCACTCAGCAAGAAATCCTGGTGTTTCGACCATGACGATGAGTTGAAGACGCCCAAACAGGTGATTGATCAATTGGTGGACGTCGTGAGCAAGAACGGCGGCCTGCTGCTCAACGTCGGTCCCAAGCCGGACGGGACGATTCCCCAGGACCAGAAGGACATCCTCATGGAAATCGGGCTGTGGCTGTCGGTCAACGGAGAAGCCATATACGACAGCCGTCCCTGGTGGGTCTACGGCGAAGGGGATCCCAATTGGGTGGAGAAAGCCCGGGAAGGAACCTCTTATGGTGCGTTTTCCGACAGCGACACACCGCCGATGACGGCCAAACTGATTCGATACACCCAACGGAACCCGTTCCTGTACGCCATCGTCATGGGCCGGCCCGTACGAACCGTCTCACTGCGCCGATTGGCGAAAGACTCGGCCTACTATCCCGGAGAAATCGAATCCATCGAAATCCTCGGGGTTCCCGGTTCCGTCTCCTGGCACAGGGACGATTCGGGTTTGCATATCGTGTTCCCGGACGAACTGCCTCAACCGGGGCATGCCTACACCGTGAAGATCATTCCGAAATCCTCGTCCTGATTCCGTCAGAGCCATCCCGACACCATCAAGGAGTGCAAAACATGAAATTCGAATACCATCAACCGACCAAGATCGTCTTCGGTCCCGGCAGAATCACCGAGGCGGGAGTGGAAGCCAAGGAACTGGGCAGCAAAGCACTGATCGTGACCGTGCCGTTGTTCGACGCGTTGAAGCCCGGATTCGACAAGCTCAAAGCGAGTTTGCAGGGCGCGGGGCTGGAAGTCCGTCACTTCGACGGAGTGGTCGCCAATCCTACCAAGGCCTCCATCGACAAAGGGGCCGCCATGGCCGCCGAGGAAGGCGTGGATGTCGTGATCGGCTTCGGCGGCGGTTCCAGCATGGATACCGCCAAAGCCATCGCCGTCGGCGCCGTGCATCCGGGAAGTGCCTGGGATTACCTGTTTTTCAAGAAAGAACCCACCGACAAGACCCTGCCCGTCGTGGCCGTCTCGACGACGAGCGGGACCGGTT
>JAKSAU010000389.1 GCA_022361535.1 Desulfobacterales bacterium | reverse complement strand
TTCCGGGCCATGAACATGGGGAACTGGACCATCACCAGGTCGGCGTCCTTGAACGCCTCCCGGTACACGCTCTTCTTGCCCCAGCCAAAGGCCATGCCCATGTTCTGGAGGGATTCCTTGACGCCGGGCAGGTAGAATCCCGGAACCTCGTAGAAGTCTTCTTCTTTGTTCGGAGTGATATCGGGAACCACGACGGAAAAGGTGTATCCGCGCTTCTCGAGTTCTTTCATTGTTCGCTTCGTAGCGACGACGCAGCCGTTCCCTTCGTTCCAGGATTCGATGACGATGACGACTTTTTTCGGTCGGGGCATGGGGCCTGCCTCCATGGCGGTGAATTCGTGAATTGTTCGCATAGTAGTCGATTGGGAGGGATGAGTCAAAGTGATTGTGTGCATCTCTTGCATGCCGAAGGGAAAACGGCCGATGATGGATCCAGCCCCACCCTTGCCTGAGAGGTTATCCATGAACGAGGGATCCTCCATCCTGCGCCCCCGGGAGAAGCTGGCGTTCTCCTCGGCCCTGATGGGACAGACGATGATTTTCAACTTCGTCAATCTCTATCTGCTGATCTTCTACACCGACGTCCTGGGTGTCGCCGCGGCCGCCGCGGGGGTGCTGTTCCTGGTCGCCCGGATCTGGGACGCGGTGAACGATCCCATCATGGGGATTTTGGTGGACAAGACCGAGTCCCGATGGGGTAAATGCCGGCCGTACATGCTCTTCGCCCCGGTCCCCATCGCGCTGCTCACCGTCCTCTTGTTCTCGTCCCCCGGCACCGACGCCGCGGGCACCATCATCCTCATCTCGGCGGCCTACATCCTCTGGGGCATGGCCTACACCGCCCTGGACATCCCGCTGTGGACCATCAGCAGCCGGATGACCGTGGACAGCTCCGAACGCCAGTCCCTCATCTCCATGGGACGCATCTTCAACATCATCGGCAGTGCCCTGCCGGTGGCCCTGGTGGTGCCGTTGAAGCAGGCCCTGGGCGGCGGGGACGACGGCCGG
>JAKSAU010000194.1 GCA_022361535.1 Desulfobacterales bacterium | reverse complement strand
TAGAAAGAATTTTTTTCATAATTTTTATAATAAAACAGTTGATTATACAGGTCTGGATAAGATGATATTTTGAATATTATCCAACAGTCAATTTAATTGGAGATTATCCTGACTGTTTACCTTATTGCAAGCGTGAATTATAAACGAGGCAAGAATTATGTGTAGCAATGATCTTTTCAACTGGCATTCCGACCTGAGAACAACTGGGATTTATTTCTATTTGTTGGGCGGTCAAATTGAGGGTGATATGAACTCAATAAGTGGTGTTTTTTCGAAAAGTCACACCCAAACGCCACACCCAGAAAACAAAAAAGGCTCCAATCAAGATGATTGAAACCCTCTATTCTCTGTGGTCGGGGCGGAGAGATTTGAACTCCCGACATCCTGCTCCCAAAGCAGGCGCGCTACCAGACTGCGCTACGCCCCGACATCACATAAAAAACAAAGAGACTTTTTATCACTCATTTGTTAAAAAATCAAGATTAATTTGAAGTGGAAAAATAAATTCTAATGGTATCGGCAAGTGCTTTTGCATAGGTTTGCAGCAGTGCTGTATTGTCATTCGGTGATTCTGATATCTGTGAAATTGAAAAAACTTCTACAAGGATTGCCGGCATAAGCAGTCCCTCTAAAGGAATCAGGGGAGCGGAATATATACTGGGTTGGTAAACCCCCACTTTTTTTAGTTGTCCTGATAAAGTCTCAGCAAGTTTTTTTGACTTTGGCTTCTGTTTCAAAGTCTCGGACTGCCATGGGGATGGATCTGTTGTGTCTGGCAGGTCGTAATAAAAAATCAATGTGTCCTTGGTGCTGCCCTGGTGTAGATGGAGATTGATAAAAAGATCTGCCTTGGACTGGTTGGCAAGAACTTTTCTCTTGTCCGAAGTCAAAGGAGTGTCAATGTCTTCAGTCAGCTGCTCATGGGGGATTTTAACTTGGAAACCATCTGCAAGTTCTATCTTTACCAATTTTACCAGTTCAAGTGTGATACCGTGTTCAGTGATGTTGGTAAGGGTTTGTATTCCGGTATCTTCAGTGCTATGTCCCGGGGCAAGGATTATCCGTTTCTCGGTTGTGATAATTTCTGCAGCGTTTATTGAATTGGGTATAGCGAGCATGAATGCCAATATGGACAGTAAGACAGCATGTATTTCTTTAGCCAATTTGCTTGACACCTTTATATAGACGAGTTATCTTAATAAACTTTGTGTAAAGTGTTTATGCCATACAATATAAATAGTTATGGCATATTTTTTTAATTTTTTGAAGACGTGTTTAGATGAACACAAATTTAATAGAATACAACAGGACAAAATCATGCAGGTAAAAATCGAAGATCAAAGCAGTGTTAAAAAAGTACTTTCTTTTGAAATTCCCAAAGCCAGAATTACCAAAGAGCTTAATAAAGCCTATAATGAGTTGAAAAAGAGTGCAGATATAAAAGGGTTCAGAAAGGGTAAAATTCCAAGAAAAGTACTTGAGAACCGGTTTGCCGCAGACGTTCATGCTGATGTAGCACCGCGCCTGATCCAGGAAGTGTTTGTAGAAGCTATTCAAGAACATGACCTTAATGTTGTAGGTGGTCCACAGCTTGATCCCCCGGAGCTGAATCCGGATGCTGACTACGTCTTTGATATTACCGTAGAAGTAAAGCCTGAGCTTGATGATATTGAATTCGAAGGCCTTGAACTGGAAAAGACCAAGTATGAAGTGTCTGAAGCTGAGATCGACAGCCAGATTTATATGATCCAGAAGACCATGGCTAAAAAAGAACCGGTAACCGAAGAGCGGCCTGTTAAAGACACAGATTTTGTTCTAATCGACTACGAAGGGTATCTGAACGGTGAAGCCTTTGACCAGACCCCAAAAGTTGAAAACTATGTTATGGGTATCAACCAGGGTGCCCTGCCCAAAGAGTTTTCCGAAAAACTCATCGGCGCCATTCCGGTTCAGGATATGGATATCGAAGTGGTTTACGCAGATGATTTCCATGATGAAAATCTCCAGGGCAAAACAATTGAGTATAAGGTAACCCTCAAAGAAATCCAGGAAGAAGTGTTGCCTGAAGTCAATGATGATCTGGTTAAAGGGCTTGGTAAGTTCGAGACCATTGACGAAGTAAAAGATTCAATCCGTGACAATCTGGAAAAAGGGATTGCGCAGCGGGTAAAACACGAGATGAGCGAGCAGATTTTCCAGGCGCTTCTGGAAAAAATTGAATTTGAAGTACCTGAAGCACTGGTTGAAGGTGAGCTCAACGGTATTATTGCCGAGACCGAGCAAGCGTATGCTCAGAATAACACCAGCCTTGAAGAAGCAGGTCTCACCAAAGAGACTATGAAAGAACGGTACGCTGACGTAGCTGAAAAACAGGCCCGCCGTCATTTGATCCTTGATAAGCTTATTTCTCAGGAAAACCTGGATATGACCGAGGAAGAAATGGATGAGAGCTTCGAGGAAATGGCCCAGGCCATGAATGCATCCAAAGATGCAGTTAAAAATTATTTTAACATGGACCCCAAACAGCTTGAATATTATAAACACACTCAGCTTGAAAAAAAGGCCATTGACCTTATAATAGAAAAAGGCAGTGTTACCGAGGTGGAACCCAAGACTGCTCAGGCCGAAGCTGAAACTGAAGAAGCGGCTGATAAAAAAGAAGAATAATCACAGCTTGACATTGTTCGCATGATGCGGCCTTTAAAAAGGCCGCAAGCGGCAATGGAAAATACATCAAGAAAATGACAAGGAGTTGAATCGTGCCTCTTATTCCAATGGTTGTTGAACAGAGCAACAGGGGAGAACGTGCCTACGATATCTATTCACGGCTTTTAAAAGACAGGATTATCTTCCTGGGATCAGCTATAGATAACGAAATTGCCAATCTTATTGTGGCTCAGTTGCTGTTTCTGGAATCGGAAGATCCTGAAAAGGATATCAACTTTTATATTAATTCTCCCGGTGGGGTGGTAACAGCCGGAATGGCTATCTATGACACCATCCAGTATATCAAGCCGGATGTGGCAACGGTATGCATCGGACAGGCTGCCAGCATGGGGGCATTGCTCCTTGCTGCCGGTACTGACGGCAAACGGTTTGCACTGCCAAATTCCAGGATAATGATTCATCAGCCTCTGGGGGGTGCCCAGGGCCAGGCCACGGACATTAAAATCCAGGCCAATGAAATCCTGAGAATGAAAGATACCCTGAACGAAATTCTGTCAAAACATACGGGACAGGATATTGAAAAAGTTGCTGACGATACGGACCGTGATTATTTCATGTCCGGTACGGAAGCCCTTGAATACGGTATAGTAGACAGGGTCGTCAGCGATAGAAGCGAATTGGAACAAGCGTCTGACGAGGAGGCTTCAAAGGAGTCGTAAGATATGGCCAAAAAAGATGATACAAATGATCAGTTTTTCTGCTCTTTTTGCGGAAAGAATCAGAAAGAAGTCAAAAAACTGATAGCCGGGCCAAGTGTTTACATCTGCAACGAATGCATCAAGCTTTGTGGCGAGATCATCGAGGATGAGGAGAAAGAACAGGCTGCAGAGACAGAAGGCTTCAAGGAATTCATGGTGCCCAAGCAGATCAAAGAGCAACTGGATTCCTACGTCATCGAGCAGGACAGGGCCAAAAAGGTTTTGTCCGTAGCCGTTTACAATCATTATAAACGTTTGGCCTCTCACTTGGAAAATGCCAAGGATGATATAGAGATCCAGAAAAGTAATATTCTTATTATCGGGCCCACAGGGTGCGGTAAAACTCTCTTGGCCCAAACTCTTGCCAGGTTCCTGGATGTCCCTTTTGCCATTGCTGATGCCACGGCACTCACAGAGGCTGGATATGTTGGAGAAGATGTTGAAAATATCGTCCTCTCCCTTGTCCAAAATGCGGATTACGATATTGAAAAGGCCCAGAAGGGGATCATCTATATAGATGAGATCGACAAGATTTCCCAGCGTGGAGATAATCCCTCAATTACCCGTGACGTGTCCGGTGAAGGGGTACAGCAGGCTCTGCTCAAGATTATTGAAGGTACCGTAGCCTCTATTCCGCCAAAGGGCGGTAGAAAGCATCCCCAGCAGGATTATGTCAAGGTGGATACCTCTAATATCTTGTTTATTTGTGGTGGTACCTTTACTGGGTTAGAAAAAGTTGTTGAGCGGCGTCTTACCCAGAAAACCATGGGGTTTGGAGCGAAAATTGCCGATAAAAAAGATATTAATATCGGTGAGCTTTTAGAGCAGGTTAAGCCCGAAGATTTGATCAAATTCGGTTTGATTCCAGAGTTCTTAGGTCGTCTGCCCATCATCACCTCCATTGGCGAGCTCAATGAAAAATCCTTGGTTAAAATTCTGACTGAACCGAAAAATGCACTGGTTAAACAGTATCAGCAGCTTTTCCGTGTAGAAGGCGTGGATCTTCAGTATACTGACGAGGCCCTTGAAGCCATGGCAAAAGAAGCTGTCTCCAGAAAATCCGGCGCAAGGGGGCTTCGGGCCATTATGGAAGAGACAATGCTTGATATTATGTACGAAATTCCTTCCAAAAAGGATGTTGTTGAGTGCGTTGTCGGGGAAGAAGTCGTACTAAAGAACGAAGATCCCATTTTATTATACGAACAACCCAAGAAGCAGGCTTAAAAAGAAAGTTTGCATAAATGATCAAGATTTCCAAGTTTTTCAATCCTGACGGATCGGAAAAAGAGAAAAAGACTTTGCCCCTGGTTCCTCTCAGGGACATGGTCCTTTTTCCTTTTGTCACCACTTCTGTGTTTGTGGGCCGGGAAAAGTCTATCAAAGCCTTGTCCCAGGCCATGGCAGCAGATAAAAAAATATTTTTAACCACTCAGAAAGATCCTGAGGTTTTAAAACCCACGATTCAGGATATCTTCCAAGTGGGTACCGAAGCTAAGATTACACAGCTTCTTCGTTTGCCGGACGGTACAGTTAAGGCATTGGTGGAAGGGTGTGAGCGAGGGCGCATAATAAAAATGATCGACGATGACGGTTTTCAGTCGGTTGATTATGTTGACGTGCCTGAAAAGCCCATGCCCGAAGCTGCCTCAGAAGCTGCTGTGAGAACTGTTTTTGAAGCTTTCCAGCATTATGCAAATCTATCCGGTGTCGTGTCCAAAAGCTTTTTTAAAGGGCTGGATGCCTTGGAAGAAGATCAATCCAGATATGCGGATACGATTGCGTCTCAATTGCCTCTTAAGGTTCATGATAAACAGACGATTCTTGAGTGCGGTGATATTGAGGAACGTTTCTTTCTTCTTTTGAAACTGATTCAAAAAGAAACTGAGGTCTTTTCCATGTCCCAAAAGATAAAGGGGCGGGTCAAGGAGCAGATGGAAAAGCTCCAGAAAAGGCATTATCTCAACGAGCAGATGCGGGCCATTCAAAAGGAAATGGGTGAAGACGGGGAAGGCGGTGAGTTCGCAGACCTTGAGAAAAAGATTAAGCAAAAACGGATGCCCAAAGAAGCTGCTGGCGTTGTGCGCAGGGAGCTGGATAAGCTTAAGATGATGTCACCCATGTCATCGGAAGCCACGGTTGTCAGAAATTATATTGATTGGCTGACAGCGCTTCCCTGGTATCGTAAGAAACGGGCCAAAAGTGACCTTAAAAAAGCAGAACAGATTCTTGACCGGGATCATTACGGCCTGGAAAAACCCAAAGAAAGGATATTGGAATATCTTGCCGTCCAGATCCTGGTTAAAAAGATTAAGGGGCCGATTCTATGCCTTGTAGGACCTCCTGGCGTCGGGAAAACTTCTCTTGCAAGGTCTGTGGCAGCAGCTACTGGCAGGGCTTTTGCGAGGATCTCTTTAGGCGGGGTTCGCGATGAAGCTGAAATTCGTGGGCACAGGCGAACCTATGTCGGGGCTATGCCCGGTAAGATTATTCAGACATTGAAAAAGGTCGGTTTCAATAATCCGGTATTTTGCCTGGATGAAATTGACAAAATGACCAGCGATTTTAGAGGCGATCCGTCTTCTGCGCTGCTTGAGGCTCTTGACCCGGAACAAAATAAAAATTTTAATGATCACTATCTTGAAGTGGATTACGATCTTTCTGAAATCCTTTTTATTACGACCGCAAATACGTTGTACGACATTCCTGCTCCTTTGAGGGATCGAATGGAAATCATTCAGATTCCAGGATATACGGGGTATGAAAAGGAAAAGATCGCTACAGGTTACTTGATTCCAAAACAGCTTCGGGAAAACGGCCTTGACGAAAATGATGTCACCTTTTCTAAAAATGCTATCCATGCCATCATCAAGCAATATACCAAAGAAGCCGGGGTCAGAAATCTTGAGCGTGAAATTTCTTCGGTCTTGAGGAAGATCGCCACAAATATTGTCCGGACGGACACTCGTAAAAAACGGCAGGTCACAGCTACCACTGTTAATAAATACTTGGGACAGCCTAAGTTCAGGGATTCAGCCCTTGAAAAGGAAGATAAGACAGGTATTGTGACTGGATTGGCATGGACCCAGGCAGGCGGCGAATTGTTGACCATTGAGGCGGTTACCATGCCTGGAAAAGGCAATGTAATGGTTACCGGTAAGCTGGGAGAAGTTATGAAAGAAAGCTCCCAGGCTGCGGTTTCCTATGTCAGGTCCAGAAGTAAAGATCTGGATATCCGTGAGGAGTTTTACAAGGATACAGATATACATATTCACGTGCCTGAAGGAGCAATCCCAAAAGACGGGCCCTCGGCCGGTATTGCCATGTGTACTGCAGTGGTGTCTATATTAACCGGGAAACCGGTAAGCAGAAATGTGGCCATGACCGGAGAAATCACCCTAAGGGGGCGAGTTCTTCCCATCGGCGGATTAAAGGAAAAACTTCTGGCAGCTCATGCCAACGGTATAAAAACCGTAATTGTCTGTGAAGAAAACAGAAAGGACATTAAAGAGGTGCCCAAGTCTATTCAAAAGCAAATGGAAATTGTTTTTGTAGATGACATGGCACAAGTTCTGGAACATGCACTGGTTTGAGCACACCAATCCTTAAAGAATAGATAAATTAAGCACGCATAAAGGCGGCCCTTGTTTAACAAGGGCCGCCTTTTGTTTGAAGCGATAGAGGCTATAAATCCCGGCTTAGTTGTCTTCTACCAAAGACAGGAACTCCGCCATTGCAGTAACCTCGTCCTTGGTGGCAATACTGCGCCTAACTCCGACGACATGCTCATACTCTTCTTCGTTCATAAGCAGGTCTTCTTTTCGGGTACCGGATTTATTGATATTGATAGCAGGCCACACCCTTTGCTCTGCGCATTCTCTGGACAGGTATAGATCCATGTTGCCGGTGCCTTTGAACTCTTGGAAAATCACATCGTCCATACGGCTGCCGGTTTCAACAAGGATTGTGGCGATGATGGTTAATGATCCACCGTTTTCAAGTTTTCTGGCAGCTCCGAAAATTTTCCTTGGAAATTCCATGGCATTGGCACCAAGGCCACCGCTCATGGTTTTACCGTAAGAGTCGGTATCAATGTTAAAAGCACGCGTCATGCGGGTTAGTGAGTCTATGAAAACGACCGCATCCTGTCCGATTTCTGCACACCTGATGGCAGTGTGCATGGCCATACGTGTCATTCTCATGTGTTGGCCAATCTGCTGGTCGGCTGAAGAGTAGAGTACGTGAGCATCGGTTAGGCCACGCTGGAAATCAGTCACCTCTTCAGGGCGTTCATCTACCAAAAGAACGAAAACTTTGGCTTCAGGATGGTTGGCTACCACGGAATTGGCCATATGGCGTAAAATGGTGGTTTTACCTGACTTGGGAGGGGCGATAATCAAACCGCGCTGCCCCATACCAATGGGTACGATCAGGTCTAATGCCTTACCGGTAGTGTCTTCATCGTTTTGAGCCAGGCGATACCTCTCGAACGGGTTTATGCTAACCTGTTCCTGCAGCATCGGGGTGCTTAAAAACTCGTCAAAGGGGAGATGGTTAATGGTTTCGATACGAATAAGCGCTAAGTTTACATTCTGCGCACTCTTTTTTTCTCCGTATCCTTGAATAAAACTGCCTTCTCTAAGGTTGAGTTTTCGTATTAGACTGTTGGGTACATAGGGATTTTCAGGCCTGGGCTGGAAGTTTTCTTCGATGTTTCTTAGAAAACCAAACCCTTTATCCATAATTTCCAGGTATCCCTGAACTGGTTCCATAGTTAACTCCTAAAACTATGCAGTTGCCGAATCGATAAAGCAAAGATCATGTCTTGCTATTCCCTTTTATGATGGATTTATCCAAGAAGAGAAATGAAATGTCTTGCATTAATTTTTTTCGGATATTTATATTGTCTCTCGATTTTCAAATATACCACTAATATTATACTCTTGCAAGGATCAGCTTAAAGTTTAGGGTAACATTTATATTAGATAAATAAAAAAATAAAATATTCAAATTCCGCTTGACACCCATTTGGATTATTGATATAACCCCTTCTGTTTTTGGGCGATTAACTCAGTTGGGAGAGTGCAACCCTTACAAGGTTGAAGTCGCAGGTTCAAGCCCTGCATCGCCCACCATAGACGTGATAAACGGGGGTGTAGTTCAGTTTGGTTAGAACGCTTGCCTGTCACGCAAGAGGCCGCGAGTTCGAGTCTCGTCACTCCCGCCATTATACAAAAGGCTTCCAGTTTGACTGGAAGCCTTTTTTTATGCAAAATCTTGTTTTTTTAAACAGGTAATAAAAAAAGCCCCGGAATCATATTGAAAATATCAATGCGACTCCGGGGCTGTATTGTTTATATCTATAGGGTGAGGCTATGCGATATTTTGCAGCTCTGCTACAATTGCATCTCCCATTGCCTCTGTGTTAACAGCCTTGTCTTTTTGATCAGTAAGGTCCGCAGTAAAAATACCTTTATCAAGAACATTGGAGATGGCTGCTTCAATGGCATCGGCAGCGTCGCCATAACCAAATGTGTATTTGAGCATCATAGCACCTGACAGGACCTGAGCGATGGGATTGGCAATTCCCTTGCCTGCTATATCCGGTGCTGAACCTCCTGCAGGCTCATAAAGGCCGAAATTTTTCTCATTGAGGCTGGCTGAGGCAAGCAGCCCCATAGATCCGGTAATCATTGCGCATTCATCGGAAATAATGTCGCCAAACATATTACCGCAAAGCAATACATCAAACTGGTGAGGATCTTTAACCAACTGCATGGTGGCATTATCTACGTATATATGGTTGAGGGTTACATCCGGATACTCTTTTGCGATTTCAGTGACGGTCTCGCGCCAAAGAACCATGGAGAACAGAACATTGGCCTTATCAACCGAGGTGACAATGTTACGGCGTTTACGAGCGGCTTCAAAGGCCATTCTGGCAATACGTTCAATTTCAAACCTGGAGTAAACCATAGTGTCAAAGGCTGTCTCGTCTTTTCCAACCCCTTTTCTTCCTTTGGGTTCTCCAAAGTATATCCCGCCTGTCAGCTCACGCATACAAAGGATATCAAATCCATCTTTAACGATTTCAGGCTTCAGGGGTGAAGCCGAAGCCAGGGTTGGAAAGACTTTGGCAGGTCTAAGGTTGCAATAAAGTCCAAAATGTTTACGCAACGGAAGAAGCGCACCTCTTTCAGGTTGCTCTTCAGGAGGTAGAGATTCCCATTTTGGTCCGCCTACTGATCCAAAAAGAATAGCATCGCTTTGTTCACATAATGCAAGTGTTGAATCAGGAAGGGCTTTGCCGTGGTTGTCAATGGCGGCTCCCCCAATATCTGCATACTCATATGCCAGTTTAAAACCAAATGTCTTGGCTGCTTCATCCAGAACCCGCACAGCCTGTACCATTACTTCAGGGCCGATTCCGTCACCTGGAAGCACTGCAATCTTATTCAATACTCAAGTCTCCTCAACAGGTTAATTTTATTGGCCTATCATAAAGGAAACCAGATAATATGCAATAGTTTTATTTATAAATAATAAAGTTTATTTATAAATACTGGATTGAAGGCTTCTAGCTTAAATTGTATAGACGCACCTGTCCCTGTGCCGATAATTACATAAATGAAAATTAAGATTCCACCGTCAAGGAAAGCCGGAGCAGCGCCTTTGGGTAGATGAAAATTATACTTTGACTACTTTCGAAGCAGAGAGGCCCTTATCGCTCTCTTTTATTTCATAACGGACTTGTTCGCCTTGAGTAAGGGTTTTAAATCCCTCCATTTCAATTGCTGAGTAATGAACAAATATATCTTCACCATCATCTTGACTGATGAATCCGAATCCTTTTTGAGAGTTAAACCACTTGATAGTTCCGATGTGCAAAATGATCCTCCTTTTGTGAAAAGTCAGATTTAAAACCCCAAAATGACAGGGCTCTCGAATCGCAATTAAGGAAATATTATCATTTGCTAAAAAAAACAAGAAAAAAAAAGGGAGGCCGATATATTCAGCCTCCCTTTTGGTGTTTTTATGGGCTAATTGCTATTTTCTGTTTCCATAGTCAGCATAAGCCATGGCAACCAGTCGATAGACCAGATGGGCCATTTTTGAGAACGGCAGAAATGCAAATAACAAGAAAATAGAGATCAGGTGCAGCCAGTAAAAGAAGTAGGTCACATACTCCATATGTGCAAGACGGGTCATTTCCGTCAGCATACCAGTAAGGCCCAAGGCAAATACAACACCGAGGATAAACCAATCTTTATAAGCTGTGAGCTGGTCTTTGTTCGCCAGTCTGTTTTTAATCATCATCCCGGAACCGATTACAAGGGCTACACCTGCGATGTTGGCCAGCCATTTAATCGGGTTAAGCTGGGGATAAGGACCTGGATAGTTGCCCAGGTAAAGCATGGTGCCACAGACAGCAGTAACAATGAAAAGGCCGATAAAGGAGAAAAGTACCATCATATGCGGGGTGGCACGATCTTTATTGGTTTCGCATTCATTGAATTTTTCATGCTTGAATACTGTGGGAAGGATATTCACAACCGACTGCGCAAGTGCTTTGTAATCAACACTTGTTTTATCGGTTTTGCCTTCAAGAACGGCGTTTGCATGCATATCAGCTATAAGCCGCTTTAGTGCGAGGGCAAACACAACTGCTGCAAAAGTCGCAGTTGGGATAAAAGTCATATCCACAAACCAGGTAGATACAAAGTCAGCATGCGCAATCACATGTTCTGCACCCTCATGAGCATGGGACCAGTGAAGGCGTCCACCAAGGGCATCGCCGAACAGTACATTAAAGATTTTGGTCATGGTATCACCGAAGAAAACGGTAATAATGGCCAGCAGGGCAAACCAAGCACCCGGGATACCGATCAGGAACGGCAACTTTTTGGGGTCATTTACTGCTTTGGCAAGCACTTTGGGTGTTGCATATTCAGTGATGGCGGCAGACCTTACGGCAGACAATACGTCGCCGGGAGCAGCGCCTCTGGGACACAGATCTGTACAGTCACCGCATTGGTGGCACAGCCAGATGTCCCCGTTTCCGATGAGCTTGTCCTTAAGACCCCAGGATGCAGCAATCATTTCTTTCCGGGGAAAGGGGCTGTCTTCCGGGGAAATGGGGCAAGCCACTGAACAGGTTGCACATTGGTAGCATTTTTTCAGGGTTTCTCCGCCAAGACCTCTAAGCTCGGCAATAAACCCTAGATCTGGTTGAGCAAGATATTTGGTACTCATATTATGATACCTCCATTAAGTTTATATACCGCTATTAGAAACCTTTGAACGGGTTGGGACCAAGTGCGTCAACTTCTTCAACAAAGTCGTTGATGATATTGGGCAGCTTGTCATACTCGTCAATGGCTACTTCGGCAAATGCCACGCGTTCTTCTTCAAGAGCCAGTGATGACAGGGCATCACCAATCTTTTTAACGCGAATTTCAGCAAGTTCGGAACCTTTTACAAAATGGCACTGG
>JAKSAU010000067.1 GCA_022361535.1 Desulfobacterales bacterium | reverse complement strand
GCTTTTTCAGCCTTTGAGGGCAATTTTTTTGGAGATGCAAAATTGAAAGAAACCATTTTAAGTGTCGGCATAGATATCGGGACATCCACCACCCAGCTGGTGTTCTCCCGGATCCATATCGAGAATATGGCGTCCCTGGTTTCCATCCCCAGGCTGAAAATCATGGACAAGCAGATTATCCATACCAGCTCCATCCATTATACACCTTTAGCGTCTGCCAACAGGATCGACGGAGCAGCAGTTCGTACCCTTGTGAAGCAGGAGTATGCAAAGGCCAATATCTCTGCCAATCAAGTTGGAACAGGCGCTGTGATCATCACCGGGGAAACAGCCAGGAAGGACAACGCAGCAGACGTCCTTAACTCCCTATCCGGTCTGGCAGGCGAATTTGTTGTGGCAACAGCCGGCCCCTCGCTTGAGGGGATTATCGCCGGAAAAGGGGCCAATGCCCATACCGAGTCAAAAGACGGGGGGGCAGTGGTTGCAAACCTGGATATTGGCGGGGGCACAACCAATATTGCGGTTTTTCAAAATGGAGAGGTGCGTGATACGGCCTGCCTTGATATTGGCGGACGCCTGGTTAAGTTCGCTGATAAAAACGGTACTGTGGCATATGCCTCTGAGAAGATCCGTACTTTGGCTTCAAGTCTTGGTATCAGCCTTGAAAAAGGAGCGGTACTGGACACCGTGCAAATAGAGACTCTGGCTTCGGCCATGGCCAAAATTCTAAGCCAAGCCCTTGGAATGAGCGAGGCATCAGACCAGTTAAAAAACATGGCTACGGATAAGCTGCTGACTTTGGATTATCCTGTTGATTACCTGACGTTTTCAGGCGGGGTGGCTGACTGTATCCCTAATCAAAAGGGAGCAGATGTCGAAGACAAGTTTGCTTATGGCGATCTTGGGCTTTTTTTGGGAAATGCCGTGGCTGACAACATTATGGCAGCCGGTATCCCGGTGCTGCCGTCTAAGGAAACCATAAGAGCCACCGTGGTGGGGGCAGGCTCCCACACAACAGATATCAGCGGTTCTACTGTTACGTTCAGCGACGAGGCACTTCCCCTTCAAAATGTGCCGGTACTCAAGCTTACTTCTGAAGATGAGTGTTCCGATCCGGCTGAATGGGCTCGTGTGATAGCTGAAAAAGTCAGATGGTTTGATTTAAAAGGGGAAAACCAGATGCCGGCCTTGGCATTTAAAGGCCCTGCATCTCCCGGATTTGAAGACATCCAGACCCTTGCGGACAGTATCCTTTTGGGAATGGAACGCGTCATGAATCTGCCGGCCCCATTGGTTATTGTGGTTGAAAATGATCTGGCCAAAGCACTGGGCCAGGCATTGAGGGCCAAACTGGCCGGTAAAAAACAAGTGATTTGTATTGATACAATTAAGGTTGAAAACGGTGACTACATCGATATCGGTAAAGGCCTTGCCAACGGCAGGGTGGTGCCGGTGATCGTTAAGACACTGGTCTTCGGCTACTAAATACATGTTAAGGAAAACACAATGAGACTGAAAACATTACTGTTTGGAACCCTTTACACCTTCAAGGACGTCAATGATGTCATGGCCAAGGCCAATGAAGAAAAGTCAGGAGACCAACTGGCAGGCATTGCTGCTGAATCGGTCACCGAGATGATTGCAGCAAAAGAGGTGTTGAGCAATCTGACCCTGGCTGATTTAAGAAACAATCCCGCGGTTCCTTATGAAGAAGACGAAGTCACACGGATTATCCAGGACGAGGTCAATGAACGGATTTATGATTCGATCAAGAACTGGACCATGGCTGAACTTCGGGAGTGGCTCCTGGCAGATGAAACCAACGCGTCTGACATCCGCAGGATATCAAGGGGCCTGACCTCGGAGATGGTGGCAGGGGTGGCCAAGCTGATGTCCAACCTGGATCTTGTATATGCAGCGTCCAAAATTGAAGTGACTGCCCATTGCAATACCACCATCGGTGAAAAAGGCACGCTTGGGTTCCGTCTTCAGCCCAACCATACCACAGACGACCTGGACGGTATCCGTATCTCCACTTTTGAAGGCTTAAGCTATGGAGTGGGCGATGCAGTGATCGGGTTGAATCCGGTAAACGACACCGTGGATTCGGTCTCTGCCATTCTAAAGCTGTTCCAGAATATTAAGGAAACATATGAAATTCCCACCCAGATCTGTGTTCTGGCACATATGACCACACAGATGGAGGCACTGAAGAAAGGCGCTCCGGCTGACCTGATTTTTCAAAGTATTGCAGGCAGTGAAAAAGGCAATACCGCATTTGGCCTGGATGCCAAACTTGTGGCTGAAGCCCGGGACCTGGTGCTTAGAAACGGTACATCAACCGGACCCAACGTGCTCTATTTTGAAACCGGACAGGGATCTGAGCTGTCTTCAGAGGCCCATCATGGCGTGGACCAGGTGACCATGGAAGCCAGGTGTTACGGATTTGCCAAAAAGTTTTCTCCGTTCCTGGTCAACACTGTTGTCGGGTTTATCGGGCCTGAATACCTGTATGACAGCAAGCAGGTTATCCGGGCGGGCCTGGAAGATCATTTCATGGGCAAACTCAGCGGACTGCCAATGGGTGTGGATGCCTGTTACACCAACCATATGAAAGCCGACCAGAACGATATTGAGAACTTGGCAGTGCTGCTGAGTGCGGCTGGCTGTACCTATTTTATGGGTATTCCCCAGGGCGACGATATCATGCTCAACTATCAGTGCACAGGCTACCATGACGCAGCCACATTAAGACAGACTCTCAATCTTACCCCGGCCAAGGAATTTGCCGCATGGATGGACAAGATGGGACTGCGGGAAAACAATCGTCTGACCAGCCGGGCAGGGGATGCCTCACTTTTTATTAAATAGGCACAAAGGAGATTCATAGTGATTTCAGAAGATAAAATTAAACAGATTATTCAAGAGGTGATGCAGGATATGGGCACGGCCCAGACCGGCGCACTGGCTTCTCCCAAGCCCGCGGTTCAAAGCCAGGACAGTACTTCGGATCAGGACTTAACCGATCTTACGGCTGTTGATCTTAGAACCGAACTGCTGGTTCCCAATGCTGCCAATCCGGAAATTTACCTTAAACTTAAAAAAACGACCCCTGCCCGGGTGGGTATCTGGCGGTCAGGTCCGCGGCCGCTTACCCGGTCGCTGCTCAGGTTCCGTGCAGACCATGCTGTGGCCCAGGATGCCGTATTCTCAGATGTGTCTGAAGAATTCATCCAATCCCTTGGGCTGGAAACCGTTCAGTCTCAGTGCAAAGACAAAGATGAGTTTTTAACCCGTCCGGATCTGGGCCGACGGCTGTCAGCCGAAGCAGAAACCCGGCTCAAAGAGATCTGCACACCCAATGCAAAGGTACAGATTTTTATTGCGGACGGGTTGAGTTCCACTGCAGTGGAAGTCAACGCGGGCGACGCATACAAGTCCATTGTCCAGGGGCTCAAAGGTTATGGCATAGACGCTGCCACACCGTTTTTCCTGAAATACGGCAGGGTACCCTCCATGGATGCGGTGGGCGACATTTTATCCCCTCAGGTGACTGTGCTGCTCATCGGTGAACGTCCCGGCCTTGCCACAGGGGAAAGTATGTCCTGCTACATGGCATACAACGCCGGTACTGACATGCCTGAAGCCAATCGTACCGTGATCTCCAATATTCACAAAGGCGGCACCCCTGCAGTTGAAGCCGGTGCCCATATTGCCGAGGTCGTAAAGAAAATGCTTGAACAAAAGGCGTCGGGCCTTGAACTCAAATTATAGGAGACCCTTTCATGAAAGGTGATGCATTACGCGCAAGTGTACTAAGTATCCGGATGATTCCAAATGTTAATACGGACATGGCAAAAGAACTGAAGCTGGACCCTTCCCACAGAAGTGTGGGTATGCTGACCACAGATTGCGATGATGTCGGGTATGCGGCATTGGATGAAGCCACTAAAAAGGCCGAGGTCTCTGTGGCTTATGCCAAATCTTTTTACGGCGGTGCAGATAATGCCAATACCAAACTTGCCGGCGAGTTTATCGGGATTCTTTCCGGTCCCACCCCGGCTGAAGTTAAAT
Source organism: Desulfobacterales bacterium (assembly GCA_022361535.1). The sequence continues at coordinate 2,593 of JAKSAU010000067.1, read as the reverse complement.
CCGGTATTGATGCGGCTGTGGATTATGTAGAAAATGATGCCTGTTTTTATTCGGCAAACGAAGATGATTCCATTGCATACTTTGCCCATTGTATTTCCCGGACAGGATCCTACCTGTCCGATACGGCCGGTATTAAGGAAGGCGAAGCATTGGCCTACCTGATTGCCCCGCCAATTGAATCCATTTATGCCCTGGATGTCGCCATGAAAGCCGCAGATGTTACCATGGCAGCGTTTTTCGGTCCGCCTTCTGAAACCAACTTTGGCGGCGGTCTTCTGACAGGGTCCCAGTCTGCCTGTAAAGCTGCCTGTGACGCGTTTGCCGAAGCGGTTCACTCTGTTGCAGATAACCCCATGAGGTACTAGGATGACCGCCTTTGCATTGGGCCTGGTAGAAACTGTTGGCCTTGTTCCGGCCATTGAAGCTGCAGATGCTGCTGTTAAGTGCGCGGATGTCCGTTTGGGCGGCCTTGAGTACATTGGCCGCGGGCTTGTAACAGTTAAAATCCAGGGCGATATTTCATCGGTGAAAGCCAGTGTGGATGCCGCAGCAAGTGCAGCCCGGCAACTTGGGGAGGTCCGGTCCCATACGGTGATCGGCAGAACCGGTGACGGACTTTCAACAATTGTATCCGGGAAAACAGGCAATGGTTACGGCAGTGTTGAAAAATCGGATGCAAAAACCAAGTCTGTTCCGGCCCGAAAATCTGATCAAAAGGATATCAGGGCATCAGTTACCCCGGCATCAAAAAGTGTCGCATCAGAATCTAAACGTTCCGGATTAAAACTACCTGAAGCAAAGGCGTTGTCAAGCATGCGGGTGGTTCATTTGAGAAAGCTTGCCAGAACCATGACGGCTCAGGAATCAGGGTTTGATATGACGCCGGAGCAGATCAAATACGCCAGGAAAAAGGATCTGGTGGCAGCCATCAGGAAATGCATGAAAGGCCTTAAAAAGAAGGGCTCCAAAAAATAACCGGTATCCAAAATCAATCATAAGGAAACCGGAACAGATATAAGGAAATAAACTATGGTAGATAAAGATTTACTATCCATGCAGGAAGCAAGGGCCCTTGTCAGAAGTGCCCGCAACGCACAATCTGCGTTGGCTGCCCTGTCCCAGGACCAGGTAGATACATTAACCTGTGCCATTGCACAAGCCGGTGAAACCCATGCTGAGGAACTTGCCAAAATGGCAGTGGAAGATACTGGCTTTGGCAAATGGGAAGACAAGCAGGCCAAAAACATCCTGGCCTCTCGCTCTTTGTATGAATATATCAGCCCGATGAAAACCATGGGCATCATCAAAGAGGACAAAGAGAAAAAACTGCTTGAGATCGCCACACCAGCCGGCGTGATTGCAGCACTGATTCCGTCCACCAACCCGACATCAACCACCTTGTACAAGGCCATGATTGCCATCAAAGCCGGGAACGCCATTGTATTCAGTCCTCACCCGTCTGCATCCAATTGCATCCGCCGGACTGTAGAATTGATCCAGGGAGCATTGACGGCCAATGGCGCACCGGCAGAACTGGTCACCATGATGAGTATCCCCACACTTGAAGGTACGTCGGAGCTGATGAAAAAAGCTGATCTTATCCTTGCCACAGGCGGACCTGCCATGGTCAAGGCAGCCTATAGTTCAGGTACGCCAGCCCTTGGTGTGGGTGCAGGCAATGTGCCCGCCTTTATCGAGCAGTCTGCTGATGTTCCGCTTGCACTTGACCGGATCATGCAGAGCAAAACTTTTGATAATGGCACGGTTTGCGCCTCAGAACAGGCCATTGTTACGGAACAGGCAATTGAGGGTACGGTTGTCCGTGAGCTTGAAGCGCGGGGCGGCTACTTTTTAAATGAACAAGAAGTTGCAAAGGTCAAACCTGTTATGGAACGGCCTGACGGATCAATGAATCCGGCCATTGTCGGAAAAAGTGCACAATTTATTGCAGACCTTTCCGGCATCTCTATCCCCCAGGGTACGCGCCTGCTGGTTTACCGGGAAAAAGGGGTTGGCCCCCAATTCCCGTTCTCTAAGGAAAAGCTGACCGCCTTGATCGGGTTTTACACGGCAGAGAACTGGCAGGAAGCCTGCGAGCTGTGCTTCAAGTTGTTGAAAAACGGCGGTATCGGTCACTCTTTGGCCATTCATTCTAATAATGATGCTGTGATCCGTGAGTTTGCATTGAAAAAACCTGTGTCCCGTTTGTTGGTTAACACGCCTTCAACCCAGGGGGCAGTGGGGATCTCCACATCTCTGCCACCGTCCTTTACTTTGGGATGCGGTACTGTGGGCGGCAGTTCAACCTCGGATAATGTCGGACCTCAGCATTTATTTAATGTCAGATATGTGGCCTATGACACAGGTGAGCTTTCAGCTGAGCCTGCTTCTGCTGTTGCTCAATCGGATCTGGCTTCGGACGTGGAAAGAATTACCCGGATGGTATTAAGCCAGCTGGAAAAAGCTTAAATAACAAATAGTAAATAACAATTAAAAACCAAGTAATTAAAAGGAGAGAACAACATGTCAACACTTAGCGCATTAGGAATGATCGAAACTAGAGGCTTTGTCGGTGCTGTAGAAGCAGCAGATG
>JAKSAU010000885.1 GCA_022361535.1 Desulfobacterales bacterium | reverse complement strand
TGAATGGTGCTGACTTTGTAATGCATAAAACCAACGGAGCAGTAACTATTTACTTTAGCAAAGACGGCACATTACCAGAGTGTACGCTGAAATCAGCTGAATCGTTGGCTAACGCTGGATTGGAGATTATACCAAACCCATTTACCGACTACTTTACACTTACCGGAATTGAAAACATTCAACAAGTAGAAATTTATACTATTTCGGGAAAGCTAGTGCTATCATTGGGTACAAACGAAGCTTTAGATAGAACCATTCAAATTGATAACGCGATAACTGCTGGAAGTTATGTAGTTAAGGTTACTACGGATAGTAACGTTTATACAAAAAAATTATTAAAACACTAGGGGTTATTTAGTGTCAAAAGTCTTTGCTGCCACAAGGTGGCAAAGACTCCTTTTAATCTTTAACAGGCAATCGAAATTCATAAATCAGTTGTTTTATTTAGGCTCAAGCGTCATCACGTATTCATACCCTTCCTGAAGTAGCTTTGCAATTTCGTTAGGTTTCTCCCACATCGAATCGGGAATTTGCACATATCCTCTCAGTTCGCTTCCATACGATTTAAACTTGGTTGTTTCCAACTGCTCAAGGTATTGCTGCTGAACTTCCTTCGAAAACCGAATACCCAATTCAGCATCCTTATTCAATTGAGAAAACATATGTCCGTTAGCAGAAGTGTAAGGCATCGTTTTACCTTTCAACTCAAAGTCGAGGCATTGCTCAATGGCAGCTTTGTAAATTTCTAAGTGTTTTTGGTACATGGGTTTTATATTTCAATGATTAAAGATATATTAAAACCAAATGTTTCCGAAAGAATACGGGTGGCTTGAGACAGTATTGCTGAAAACAAGTACAAAATGGAACTTTGAGGTCAGGATCCCTAAAGTGAAATCTCCATCATCTAGATTTCCTGCACGGGTACAGTAGGGTCGTTGCTGCCATGTGTAACGACAATTTGCCTTTCTATGAAAACAATTCTACACAAGTGAATGATATTAATGTTGGAAACAGGTACGACAAAATCGACAAATTAAATGTAAACCTCTGTAAGGTCCACCTGGCAGAATAGCGCTTTCTGG
>JAKSAU010001260.1 GCA_022361535.1 Desulfobacterales bacterium | reverse complement strand
TCAGGAGCAGCTCGGCATAGTCAGGGGGGGCTTTTTCCTTCTGTTTCAGATCGAACAGGTTTGTCAGGTGTCGATGCTGATCTTGATTGATGGTGCCGTACTGCAGCGCAAGCGTTGCAAGCGTCGGCGTATGGTCGGTATTGGCCACGGTTCGTAACATTCCCTAGGAGTTGTCTGAATCAGGGAATAGGATAGGAAATTTACCCGGGAAAGTAAATGGTAACCCGGAATAATATACAAAAAGGGGCTGCTACCGGGTCATCAAAAAGTGTCCGCTGGCAAAGCCTGAGATCAAAATATCATGGTTTCCATATCTATATAGGTCTCCATATGAGACTTCAAAAGGCCGTAATCCCGTTCCTTTTCAGCTGCGGCATCTCGTTCTTCAGGCAATGGGCTAAGGCCGATCATGCGGAACCATTTGGTGGCGATTTTTCCTGAATCGAAAAACCCGTGGATATAGGTGCCGGCAACGCGCCCCGAAGAAGAAATACAGCCGTCTTTTTCTGAACAACTCTTTGTATTTCTTGATAAAATATCAATAAATGGTTTGCCTGATACCAGCCGGGTGTATCCCATATGAATTTCATATCCCCTTCCCCTGGCACCCTCCCATTCGAATTTACTCAGCGTCGTTGTTTTCGGAGACTTCAGCACGGTTTCCACGGGCAACAGATCAAGCCCCTTTGATATTCCCGGTGTTCCTTCCAGTCCGTTGGGATCTTCTACGGTTCTACCCAGCATCTGGTAACCCCCGCAGATGCCTAACACATGACCCCCTTGCTCCACGTACGACTTGAGTGTTGTTTCGAACCGGTTTTTTACCCAATCCAGGTCTTCACGTGTATTTTTAGATCCTGGAATGATAACCGCATTGAAAGTGCTGAGTGCCTGGGGTGAATCGATGAACAAAACCTGTAGGCCCTTTATTCGGCTAAGGGCATGGAAATCCGTAAAATTGGCAATATGGGGCAGCCGTAGAACGGCTATGGTTGGTAGATCGGGGTTTAGCGGTTTGGCAGAATCGATTTTTTCTATTTCCACGGAATCCTCCGCGTCAACCCGGAAATGGGAATACCATGGAAGTACCCCGAAAACCTTTTTACCGGTTTGCGCTTCAATCCAATTCACACCATCATCAAACAGACCGATATCTCCGCGGAACCGGTTGATGATAAATCCTTTTACCATTTCCCGGTACTTCTCAGGAAT
>JAKSAU010000741.1 GCA_022361535.1 Desulfobacterales bacterium | reverse complement strand
CCTCAGACCAGGCTGATTGCCAGTTATAATATTCTTCCAAAAGTTTAACCGCACCAAGGCCAATAGTATGCGATGCTATAATATCACCGTCATGTACTAATGTGAGAATGGTACTGCCACCACCGGCTTCTACGACAAGAACATTATCTTTTAACAATTCATCATTACGATCAATTCTGTTATAAATTGCTGTCACCATCAGGCGACTTTCTTCAGAGGTATCTATAACCTCAATTTCTACACCGGTTGCTATCATAACCCTATCGAGAAAAACATCTGCATTTGCTGCTTCTCTTACCGCACTGGTAGCAACTACCCGGCAATATCGAACCTTGTAAGTTTGCAAAACACTGGAAAACTCTCGCAGGATACCTATCGCATTCTGCATTGACTTCCTGCCGATCCGGCCGGAGGTAAAGGTATCATGACCAAGAAGAGCAGATTTATGAAGGCTTTCCAGTACCTGGATCTCACCATCAGGGCCTAATTGACCGATTATCATTCGGATGGCATTTGATCCTATGTCAATTGCCGCGGCAGTAGAGTCATCAAAATTATTTTGTTCATGTATTACAGCACTTGCCATAAACAGTAAAGCCCTTTCTGTCTAAATAGTTACAAAATAGTATATTATCAAGATTCTCTATATTCAATGTTTATTTTAGATTATGTTATGGTTAGGCCAGGTTTTAAGGAAGAAAATATCGAATATTTTGAACTGTTTCTTCAGGGTTGGAAGTACCAAATTGGGGTGAATTGGCGCATAATATGGCCCTACGGCGGGCATATAAAAAATATTATCGTTGGCGATATCAAAAATGTTGATGAATTGCCCCTTGGCGATAATAGCTAGAAGATTTTAAGGTGTTGCTTGACCCTAAGTAACTCAACCGTCCCTGGTTGAGGATAAAAATAAATCACAAGCAGGGACGGGCGCGTTTCCCATAAGTAACACAAGCGTCCTCGCTTGTGATTTTTGGAATTGAATTACTTAATTAATAATTCAAAACCTATGTGAGAAGAGAGAAAAGGGTCCGTCTCCTTATTTGCCCCCGATAAGTATATTAAATGAGGTGTCAGACACGAATGGCGGTAGATTAAGTTGCATTGTCTTTTCTCCATTGCTGCCAGACACCTTTAATTTCTTCCTGTAAAAAATATGGTTGTCAGGTTTGGCTCATTTTATGAGTTCTTCAAGGAACTGGCAAAGATAAAGCAGATGTTGAAATAAGTAACTCAACCGTCCCCGGTTG
>JAKSAU010001127.1 GCA_022361535.1 Desulfobacterales bacterium | reverse complement strand
TCCTGGTGCATGCTCCTGGGCCGCCTGGAAATCTATACGGTGATTATCCTGCTGGTGCCGGATTTCTGGCGGAGATAAACGTCTGCCCCCCTACGACTGGGGGCTGATGGGATAGAATTCTTTCGCGGACAGGAAACTGCGGCTGTTGGATATGTAAATCTCGGACATCTCCCGGATATCCGCCTCGATCTGCTCACGGTCCTCATAGGTTTTACGGATGGTGCCCGGTGATCCCAGTACCAGGGAGTACGGCGGAATAATCGTATTCTCCAGTACAACGGTACCGGCGGCCACCACGGAACCGGTCCCGATAACCGCCCTGTTCATGACCACGGCTCCCATGCCGATAAGGCAGTTGTCCTCAATGGTGCAGCCGTGGATCACGCACCGGTGGCCCACGGTGACGCCGTTTCCGACGGTCAGCGGGATATCCTCGTCCGCATGGCAGGTGCAGAGATCCTGGATGTTCGTCCGTTCGCCGATGGCAATTGTGTCAAAATCCCCCCGGATCACCGTCTGGAACCAGACCGAGGAATCCCGGCCAATGGAGACCCGGCCGATAATCTGGGCCGTCGGGGCGATGAATACGGAAGGGTGGATCTCGGGAATATGATGTTTACATGCATACAGGGTCATGGTTTTCCTCATTTATTAAATCCGATCAAAATCCTTACCAGAAATCACGGACCACTTCAATGACAAAAAAACCGCCCCATCCGGCTTGCGGATGGGGCGGTTGATTATCAAATGAGCGCGGACGCGCACGCAAGCCGGTTTAGAAATTAATCTGCCATTTGGCACCGAAATAGGTAATTTCCGTCTGTTTGGTACCGGCACTGTCGTGGCCGTTGTCAACAAACCCGACTTCAGGCACGACGATGACGCCCGGCGCCAAGGTGATCTTTGACTGCAGGTAGTACTGGCTGGCATCATCTTCCCCAAACCCGGATCCGTCCAGTTCGGATTCCGTATACCCGTAACCCGCCTCAAAGGTAAACATGCTGTTCAGTTTGTAGCCGGCAACCAGGATAAAACCGTAGGAATCATTGTCCACCACCTCGTCCGCACCTGACAGGACGGGATCGTTATCCGTGGAGACCCGGAAATCGTAAGGACCGAGATTCTGCCCGATATAGAAACTGGCTGCCAGGTAGGCAGGGCCGAAGGTGCCTTTGCCGCCGAGGCCGAGGATGTAGGAATCCACATCATAGGCATCGTCAATCTCATAGGCGTTGTATCCGCCCACCGCCTTGAGGCGGATATTGTTGAACTTTACGTCGTAGGAGGCTTCCAGCTTGGGAAGGGTCACCTCGGTGCCGGAACCGGT
>JAKSAU010000478.1 GCA_022361535.1 Desulfobacterales bacterium | reverse complement strand
GCGAAAAAAGAACAAGATATCCGCTTTGGCAGGTTCGGAACAAAGAGTTTTACCCAGACCACCCGGGTCAATGAATTTATCGATCACCTGGAACAGGGAAAGGTCATGTATACGTGCTGTCGTTCCTGTAAAACGTCTTATTTCCCGCCACGGGCCGACTGCGCTGCCTGTCTTTCCAGTGACATGAAATGGCAGGAGGTAATCGGCACAGGGTCGCTTATCTCTTACAGCCGCCTAAAATATGCCCCTGCCGGATTTGAGGATGACCTGCCCTATACCATTGCTCTGGTGGATTTTGGCGTATGCCAAGTCTTCGGCCGTCTTGCCCCGGACCTTGACATGGATGATGTAAGTTCCGGTACGGCCTTGTCCGTAAAGGTGAACGAACTGGATCAGGGTCGATTAAATTATGTTTTTGCAAAGCCGTGATAAAAAAGCCTTTACTTCTTCTTCTATTTTTTAGACCCTGTTTGAAAATCCTGCAACAACTGCCATCAAGCAGGGGATACCTATGGGTCAAACTGACAGCACCTCTCAGGAAAAAACATCGTTTCACTACGGTTGGGTCATTGCCCTGACCGGGACAGCTGTGCTCTTTGCCTGTCTTGGGCTGGGGCGCTTTTCTTTAGGTATGCTACTGCCATCCATGGGCAGTTCCCTGAACCTTAACTATTCCCAGATGGGGCTTATCGGAACAGGCAATTTCATCGGATATATGATTTCTATCGTGCTGGCCGGGATGACTGCCAAGGTTCTTGGGGCCAGAAAGACCATTGTTTTGGGCCTGATCCTGGTGGGCTGCTCTATGATGCTCATCAGCCAAGCCACAGGTTTTATAATGGCCATGGCCCTTTATACGGCCACAGGTGTCGGATCGGGCCTGGCCAATGTGCCCATGATGGGGCTGGTTTCCCACTGGTTTTTGAAATCCACCCGGGGCCGGGCCGCCGGCATGATGCTGTCGGGAAACGGGTTGGCCATTGTCTTAACCTGCATCTTCATTCCCTGGATCAATTCAGCCCTTGGCGCCGCGGGATGGCGAACAGGGTG
>JAKSAU010001178.1 GCA_022361535.1 Desulfobacterales bacterium | reverse complement strand
TATAATAAAGTCATGGACTATAACCTACGACCGATGAGTAGTGACCTGATGCTGGAATGTTATGTCGCTCCCTTACAAGCATCAGACACAGTCGGTGCACGTATCCGTAAATATGGAACGACCTATCAAGGTCTTGTTGAGCATAGCGGCCGCATGGTCATCCAACAGATTACTCCTGATGGCGTCACAACCGAGTTGAGTTCACAAACCATGAACGTCACCACGTCACAACTGCAACGTCTACAGTTTGCTGTCGTTGACCGACGTGTCATCCTGTCTTACGGCCAGGAAACACTTCTGTCCGATCTTGCATCAACTCGTAATGGCCTGACAATACAACGAAAAACCGAACCGAAACTGAGTATCCTTGGCAGCGGTCATTGCCGTCTCTCGCATATCAAAATGTATCGCGATATCCATTACACCTCCCACAGTAGACATTCCACCAAAAAACGAGCGGTCGAAGGACATCCTTTCCAGTTGTATGAAGATCAATTTTTCGTGCTAGGCGATAATAGTCCCCACAGTGAAGATGGACGCTGGTGGGGAAATCCCGCCGTTGCTAGCCGCGGACATACCCCCCCCCGTACGGGAATCGTACCACGCCATTATCTCGTCGGCAAAGCACTCCTCGTTTACTGGCCTAGCGGCTACGCATTCCCCTGGCCAACCTCCATCAAACGCTTTTTAAATCAACAAGGTGACCGCAATGGCATTGCCCGCATCTTGCGTACACTCGTCAACTTACGCTGGATACCCAATGTAGGGCGTATGCGTTTTATCTATGGTGGGGCAGACGAGACAGTCCTCCCCGTACCCAATCATGAAGCATCCGCTCAGACCAATCCAGCCACAAACACTCATGGATGAATCATCATACAAGAGAAAGGAATCTACTATGAATCGCCTATCGCTCCTCTTTCTCATGCCCTTTATTGCTCTCGTGGGAACAGGCTGCCTTGAATCACAAGGCGGTCCCGATCGCCTAGCGGTGATGGAACAACGTCATGCAGAACTGGAGGATGCATTCGACACCGATCATGCACGGGTTGAGTTATCCACCATGAAAATCAAGAATCTTGAGAAAGGTCTACAACTTCTGGATGAACGTCTCAACACCGTTGTAAAAAGGCTGGATACTCTAGCCAAAGCTCCCGAAAGCCTCGCCGCGGACTTAGACCAAAACAAGGTCTACCTTAAAAGTGTTCGTGATGACTTGCATACCATCCGTTCGGAAACAGCAGAAGTCGTCCGTATCCAAAATCAAAGCATCAGTCAAGGTAGACAGATCTACGCCCTCATCCTCCAGCGCGAAATCGACACACTGGCCACCCGCCTAGCCGAGCTCAACCAAACGATGCAAGACCTCAAAGCGGAAGATCCGCAAATACAGAACCAACTCGAACAAGCTGCCAATATCATTGAGGGTAAAAATCCTCCCCCCCCCC
>JAKSAU010000180.1 GCA_022361535.1 Desulfobacterales bacterium | reverse complement strand
TTGGAACCCGCATCAACAGGGAACGGACATCTGAAATCATACAAAATGATGTTTCCAGCGTTGCTGTTGGCTGCCCCTTCTGCCTGACTATGATAGAGGATGGCCTCAAAGAACTGGGTAAAGAAGAGGCGGTATCTACATTAGATATTGCCGAGCTGGTGGCAAAAAACCTGGAGTAAATTCCCATGTTATGGACACCATGTGACCGGGCAGTGGTATATCCATTTTAAAATAGTTGATATATCAACTATTTACTACGCGCTAAAACCCTTACCAGGAGCGTAACTTCTGGTTGTTATTATAGAATTCGATGTTTTAAAAATATTTACTTATTTTTTTGCTTGACATCTCAATCATAGGAGGAGTAAGAAAATAAATACAACATTTTCAGGGTCTCCAACTGCTGCTCTCTACCTATAGTGCTGCTTTTTTCCTACTCCTGCAGATCTTCAACCCTGCTGCTTGCACCTCCCCTGTGATTGATCAGGGAATACAACATTGAGACACACCGGAACTATCCGGTCTGACATAAATAACAGTCATGTATCACCAGGGTCATGCCTTTGCCTTAGGGCCAGGGCTGTAAGGATTGTCTTACCTCAGCAAGGAGAGGGGAATTATGCCTATCAATCAGTATTTCAACCATGAAGGGCCGTGGTCCGATGCCAACGACCCCCTAATGTGTACGGACACGGGAGACTGGCGGACCAAAAGGCCGGTAGTGGATGAAGATTCATGCATTCTCTGCGGGTTCTGCGCCATTTACTGCCCCATTCAGGTGGTGACCCTAAAAGGGGAATCCCATTTTGAAGCGGATCTTGGATTTTGCAAAGGCTGCGGCATATGTGCCCAGGAATGTCCCAAAGATGCGATATCCATGGTCAGCGAGGAGGAATTCCTGTCATGAAAACAGCCCAGAAAAAAACCGACAACATAAAAGTTATCACAGGCAACGGAGCCGCTGCAATCGCTGCGAAACTGGCCAGGCCGGACGTAGTAGCCGCCTACCCAATCACCCCCCAGACAGAGGTCATTGAAAAAATCTCAGATTTCCACGCAAGCGGCGATATGGACTGCGAACTTATTACCGTTGAAGGGGAGAACTCAGCAATGAATTCAGTCATGGCCGCTTCCCTTGCAGGCGGAAGGGTGTTTACGGCCTCCTCATCCTGGGGTCTGGTCTTTATGTATGATGCGGTCCTGGCAGTGGCAGGAGCCAGGGCACCGGTGGTCATGGTCAATGTAAACCGGGAAACCCCGGGCATCATTGCCGTCTCATCCGGTCAGCAGGACATGATCTCCACCCGGGATTCCGGATGGATCTTTTTGATAGCAGAGTCCTGCCAGGAGGTCCTCGACCTGGTTCTCCAGGCGTACAGGCTGGCAGAAGATCATGAAATCCAGCTCCCGGTCATGGTCCATTATGACGGCTTCTATCTTTCCTATCTGTCTGAAGGCGTAGAAATTCCCACCCAGGAAGAAGCAGACCAATTTCTCTCCGTTCTGGAAACCCAGCCCAGACGCACAGTGCTCCACCCCGGGGAAAAGCTCGGGGTAGGCTCCCATGGTATCCTTGGCGGTTATCTTGAGCTTCGGCATAAACATTTGTCTGCTATGGAGCGGTCCAAGGCAAAATTCGATGCAATTGACCAGGAATATGCGAACATTTTTGACCGTTCCTGGGGCGGCCAGCTTGAACTCTACCGCACCGAAGATGCAGACGTAGTCCTGGTGGGATCCGGCTCCATGTGCGGTACTATCAAGACAGTAATTGATGAATACCGTGAAAAAGGGATAAAGGTTGGTCTGGTCAAAATCCGCATGTACCGTCCCTTCCCTGCTGAAGCCCTTATTGAAGC
>JAKSAU010000969.1 GCA_022361535.1 Desulfobacterales bacterium | reverse complement strand
GGCTTGGATGAATTCACCGGATTCAATCTGCTCGGCAAGTTCGGTACCAGGCTGAATCGTCAGGGCCATGGGAGCCAGCTCTTCAGGTTCTAAAATATTTAGCAGCTTTGTAGTCTCAATAATATGCTTTTGGGAACCATCTTTGCCGCCTATCCCGAAAATGATTGATGCCAGAACATCAATACCGGCAGCTTTGGCGTGTTCCATTCCTTTTTTGGCCTGATCGGGAGTCAGGCCTTTTTTAATCTGTTTGAGTATGTCAGGATCGCCGGACTCCAACCCCACATAAGCTTTGCTTAATCCTGCCTGTTGCAGTTCTTTAAGATCCTCAACAGATTTGCGCCGAAGATCGTTCAAACCCGCATAAAGAGATATTTTTGAACATTCTTTAAAGGTTGACGTGATTTTTTTAAGAATCTTTAAAAGGAACTCGGTTTTTAACGCCAGCACATTTCCGTCGATAAGAAAAATAGAGGGGACATTAGGGAATATGCATCGCGCCTCTTCAATATCTTTAAAAATATCCTCGATTTTTCTGATGCTAAATCTCTTGTCGCTGAACATGTCACAAAATGTGCATGTGTTATGGGTACAGCCCAAAGTTGTCTGTATCAATAAACTGCCCGCCTCAATCCAGGGCCGGTATACTTTTCCTTCATAGTTCATAATCAATTCCTATTTCTCGATGAACACTATTTTAAAATTCTGCACAGTACAGCTTCGACAGCTTGAACAATTTTTTCAGATTTTTCCAGATTCAACGCATCCGGATGAGGTGATGCAAATCGGCCTGAATCATTGTCAAAATACAGCCCTGAGGCCTCTGCAAATTCATCTGAAAGTGCCGCACGGCAAAGAATGTCAGCACCTATACGCAGATCTGATCCGTCAACACCAAAGGCTTGTTTAACCATTTTGCTGCCAAGCATGGATCCCGGGTTCACCGCAATCACAGCAGGCCCCCTATCCCCTAATGAAAGTGCCATACTTCGTGACCACATGGTGATGGCAAGCTTGCTTTGCGCATAGGCGGACATGTCATTCAATCTGCCTTGACCTGCAAGAGCTGCCGGGTCCACAGGAGATTGTGCAGCAGAAGACAAGTTAACAATCCTTCCGGATGGCCCAAACAAGGGTAAAAGGGTTTGGGCCAGGATATACGGTGCAATGGTATTCACGGCGAATCTGACATCAAGCCCGTCTAAAGTCATGGGGTCCGGGGTTTTAAAGACCCCGGCATTGTTAATCAGG
>JAKSAU010000910.1 GCA_022361535.1 Desulfobacterales bacterium | reverse complement strand
GGTTATGTGCGCGAAAGTCCGGACGAGCATTACGCGGAAGTATTGAAGCTCCTGAAACACTCGCGGGCGAAATACGCATAGGGCAGGGCGGCGAAAAGACGCCTACCCCTCGATCTTCCGCCCCAGTTCCGCCAGTTGTTCCTCGCAGGCCTGTTTGACCAACGCCGCGAGGGCCTCGGCGCGTTCGCCGAGCCATGCCAGCTCGTCCTCGGCGATCTTGTAATGCTTGGAGTAGCGCGCCTTGACATAGGCGTCCCGCAACAGTTCGAAGCTGCGACGCTGGAACCGGTCTTCGTCCGGCCAGACGGCGCGGAAGCGTTCGTCCTTCGCCTCCACCAGCGCGCGGAGCTTGCGGATATTATGGGTGGACGGACTGTACAGGGTCGTTGTCAGCAGGTAGCAGCCGTAGAGGCGTTCAACGGCCTGATGTAGATCGAACACGGCCTTTTTCGCGTCGCCGTCTTTTGCTGCATACCCATATCCACGGAAGAATGCGCCATAGGCGTCGAACCAATCCTCAAAATACTCCTTCGCTGCGGCATGGGCTTCCTCCGGCGTTTGCGGTTTCGGCTCACTGAAGAGGTGGCCTTGCAGTTCGTAAAGAGCGATCCCCTCACGGACAATATCGAGAAAGAAATACTGTCCCCGCGCCAGCTTGTCGTTAACTTCCTCAAGAGTGTGGACGATCAGGCCGATGGGCGTCGTGACGGACGGATCCTGAATGATCCGGTCCTCGGCCCTGTACCAGTAGGTCGCCATGTCGGTGAATTCCGCGCTGTTGACGACGATCAGCAAATCGAAATCACTCTGGTATCCCTTCGCGGTCTTGCCCGCTTCATCGACCCAGCCGCCCCGCGCATAAGACCCGAACAGCACCAGCTTCAGAATACGGCCCGCCGCCAGCCGCGCGCTCTTCTTCGTGTTGTTCGCCGGCCCCCTGGCGAGGTCGAACTCCTCGAACAAAATCTCCTGAATGCGCGAGAGCTCCCGCCGTTTCTTCTCCGGCAGGTGGTCGAGGTCGGTCTTCATGGATTTCACGGGCGGCATGAGGCTATGTGTAGGGCGGTGTGCGCCGTTTGACAAAGGGGG
>JAKSAU010000429.1 GCA_022361535.1 Desulfobacterales bacterium | reverse complement strand
TACCAGGACATGTTTGTCTTCCGGGCACCGTTAATGGTGTTGGCAGTGGTCACGATGGTTTATGGTGCTTTTTTGACCCTTGCCCAGACAGATGCCAAGCGGTTTTGTGCCTGTTCCACAATCAGCCAGATTTCCTATTCTGTATTCGGTATCATGGCCTTGACGCCCATGGGCATTAAAGGCAGCCTGTTTTATTTTTTAAGCCATATTTTAGGTAAGGCATTGCTTTTTTCCACCGCAGGTATTCTGGTTTACAGGACAGGCACCCGTGATCTTGGAAAAATGAGTGGCTTGGGCAAGAGAATGCCGCTGACCTTGGGATTATGGATGGTTTCTGCCATGGTGCTTTCAGCTCTGCCTCCGTTTAGCGGCTTTGTAGGAAAATGGCTCTTTGTTACAGGCGGTTTCCAGGCGTTAGGCAAGGATGCACCTGGTGTTATATTCATGGCCGGGGCAGTGCTGTCCACCCTGCTGACCCTTATATATACATTTAAAACAGGCATTCGTATTTTTTTTGGTCAGCCAAATTCTGATCATCAAAAGGTTAAGGATGCACCGGCGGCTATGGCGGTACCGCTAATCTGTCTGGCTGTCCTCACACTGATATTAGGGATATTTCCGGGTCCCGTACTTTCTTTTTTCGCAATGGTTATCAGGTGATTAATGCGGCAAATAAAAGATGTGTTGAGGATGTCATCGACATGATGCTTGCAAATTTCGTATAACTATATGAAATTTTAATTAGAAGCCATCTCAAAAAAATCTTTTGACTCAACTTCATCGTCAGAGGAAAAATTAAATCCTCGGAATATTAGATATATGCCTCCGGTTGAATTTTTCCTCTTCCTTGAATTTAAGCCAAAATCTTTTTTTTGAGATAGCTTCTAAATTTTGCTAAAGCAATGATTTTTTGATACACCATAAAACCATGAACTTCAGTATCTTAGTAACATTAGGTATGATGTACTTGTCCTTGGCCGCCCCTGTTTTAGGCAATCCTTTGTCCGGGCAAAAAATCAGTATTTGTGATGACGGTGCAGAGTGGCCGCCATATACCTATTACGAAAGAACTGAATCCGGAAAAAAAACAGACCGGCTAAAGGGTTTTTCTGTAGAACTTATTCAAAGAATAATGGATAAGGAAGGCATCAGCTTTGAAATCAAATTGGTACCTTGGAAAAGATGTTTAAAGTGTGTCAAAGAAGGAAGATCCTTTCAAATGGCCCTCAACGCCTCTTTTAGCAAGGAGAGGCAGGCCAATTATCATATGACTCGTCCCTTTTATCATACCACTAACTATTATTTTTACTCAAAACGCAATTATCCGGGCGGCCTTGTTATCGATTCGGTCTTTGATCTCTACTGCCTCAATGCCTGCGGCCTTCTGGGCTACAATTACGAAACCTACGGACTCTCCTCCGATATAATGGACCAGGGGGCCAAATGCTTTCCAGCCTTGATTGCAAAACTGCATAAGGACCGGTGTGACGTGTTTGTTGAAAAGTATGAAATAATGGCCGGGTTCACAGCCATCGGCTCACCCATGTTGTCAGATCCGGATATAGGGTTTAAACCCATCCCCGGAATGAAGACTACCCCGTTTCATATGCTGGTTTCAAAGCAGGTTCCCTTTGGTAAAGTGCTTGTTGAAAGGATCAATCAGGGTATAAAAGACATCCAAGCATCAGGTGAATTGGACCGGATGCTGAAATCTTATATTCCTTAACCAAAATATTTATAGCTGTCTGGCCTTTTAAGCATTTGTTTTGCATCATGGACAGATTTAGCGTATTCTAAACCATACGATATTCTAAAAATTCAGCTATAAAAGCAGGGGGCAACCCAAAACCAACAGGAGATTTTCATGAATGCCTTTCGGATTGCAGGTGTTTTGATTGCTATAGGTATTCTAACCGCTTTACTTTCAATTTATAATAAATATTCTGGCGAACCGTTTAGGGTCGGATATGCAGGTACAATTTCAGGAAAATATGCAGCCATGGGAATTTCCGGTCGAAACGGCGCTGTTTTAGCCATGGAAGAAATCAACGCTCAGGGTGGTATTAAAAATCGTGCACTGGAGTTCTCTGTTGTGGATGATGCAGGAGATCCGGCAGCTACGCTTGACAGGTTCAAAGAATTAAAGCAAAAAGAAATCCGGATTGTAGTTGGTCCTTTTACCACTGCTGCAGCAACAGCAGTCCTCCCTTTTATCAACGAGCACGGAATTCTGACCATTGGTCCTCAAAACGCCGGAGAGAATCTGGCAAAAACAGATGATTTTTTTATCAAATTGTTTCCCTCTACAAAGACCATTGGCGAGAGAATTGCTGAATTGGCCGTTTCCAAAGGATTAAAACGGGTAGCCATTATTACAGACCACCGCAATAAGCGATTCGGAGATACCATGATCAGAGGGGCTGTACCCGTATTTGAGCAACGCGGTGTCAAGGTTACAGGGGTGGTAGAATTCTATTCCAGCAAAAATGTCAGTCATTCAGATCTGGCAGAGGGTGCCATGACAGGTGCTCCCCAAGGGATTTTTATCATTTCAAGCCCAATTGATACTGCCCTGTTGGCTCAAAACCTGAAACAATTTGATAAGGATGTTCAGCTTTTCACCTCTCCTTGGGCCATTTCTAAGGAACTCGTTGAAAATGGAGGTGGTGCTGTTGAAGGGCTGCTGTTCTACGTTCCGTTTTTATCTGAGGATGAAAGCCCTTCTTACCAGGGATTCAAAGATCGGTATAGAAAAAGGTTTAGTGAGGAGCCTACACATGTATCCATTTTCAATTATGAGGCAGTCAATTTACTGGCAAAGGGTTTAGAAGCCGAGTCGTCTGGAGACCCCGCCAAAGTAAAATCCGCCCTTCTTGGAATAAGGGAGTTTGAAGGGATTCAATCTGAATTTACTTTGGATGAAAATGGAGATGCCGACCGGTCACTTTACCTTCACCAGATCAAATCCGGAAAATTTATACCACTTCAAGCCATTAGCCAATGAAGATACCCAGCTTAAAAAGCCAATTTTTAGTCATGTCAGGGGTGCTGATGATAACCCTTGCCGCTTTGACGCTTTGGCTGTCCGGTTTTTTTTTCAACCATTTCAGCAAGGACATAGCCAGGCGGAACTTAAATCTTTGCCGGGTTCTGGCCGAGCATACTGAATACCTGTTGTCCAGGCCGGTTCATGAACTTTCAAAAGTCCTGGATATGGTTAATTTTCAACCTTACGAGTCACAGTACGACATCCAGGATGAGCTTGACGATATCCTGAGGTTCAACCCTTTTTTTGAATTGATCCAGGTGATGGATCTTAATGGTACAATTACCCATGTAGCCCCTTATAAGCTGGAGCATATAGGGCTGGACATGTCCAACCATCCGTTTTTTAAGGCTGCTGTCAACAGGGTTGCGCCAATCTGGTCGGACAGTTTTATCTCTTCCCAGACCGATGCCCTTGCCGCCACTGTATCCATTCCATTTAAACATGGCGTGATAATGGCTCAGTTCAACCTGCGACATCTGAGCAGTACACTTAGAAGTTCAGCCCTTGGCGAAGGAGGATTCGCAGCGATCACAGATACCCGGGGGGTAATTATCGCTCACTCGGATAAAACCATCCTTAAAAAAAGCATGAATGTTGCAAACCTGGTCGCAGTGCAGGAGGGTCTGGACGGAGCAGAAGGTACTTGGGATGAAGTCTGGGATAAAAATCCCGGTCTTGCAAGTGTGGCTATCATTGATACGAACATGTGGGTGGTGGTGGTTTTTCAGCCGGATTCTCAGGCAAGGGCTGCGATAAAACAGATGGAACTCATAGCTCTTGTGGTTCTTGCCCTGGTGTTTCTTATGGCTCTGATGGCTCAGTATTTTATTTTAAAAAAAGTCACAGCTCCGCTGCGTAAACTTGAAACTCAGAGCAAAATGGTCGCCGAAGGGTCATACAAAGAAAAGATCAAGCCGGATTACAGAGAGCTGATTTCATTGGTGGACAGTTTTAATACGATGTCAGACAGGATTCGCCACAGGGAAAAAGAGCTTAAAGAGAGCGAAGAAAAATACAGGGCGATTTTTGAAGGCGCAAAAGAGGGTATCTTGCTTGTAGAACAGCAGGGCAGGCAGGTCCTTTTTGCCAACCAGGCCATGCAGCAGTTGCTGGGAATTTCAGCAAAGGCACTTCAAAACAGCGATCTTAGAGAGTTCAGCCCTGGAGACGATGAGGACATAGATAAGATTCTTGCCCGGTTGGCTTCAGAGAAAAAAAATGCCACCCAGCGAATACCTTTCAAAAACAGTGCCGGTTCCACCCGGATTATGGAAACGTCTGCAGCCCCGGTTACCTTAGCAGGAAGTGCCTTTATCGCTGCATTTTTTAACGATATTACCCATAAACTTGACATGGAGGCTGAGAAGGAAAATCTGGAGCGGCAACTCCTTCACACTCAAAAAATTGAGGCGATCGGTGTCCTTGCCGGTGGCATTGCCCACGACTTTAATAATATTCTTTATCCCATTTTAGGATATGCAGAGATGATGCAGGAAGATTTGCCTGAAGATAATCCCAATTACGGCAAAGTAAGTGAAATAATGACTGCAGCCCTTAGAGCAAGGGATTTGGTCAGTCAGATTCTGGCCTTTAGCCGTCAAAGCGAAAAGCAGGTTATCCCGATCAGGCTGCAGCCCATAATTAAAGAAACCGTCAAGTTGCTTAGATCGTCTTTGCCGTCCACAATTACGGTTGAGATGGATATAGAAGAAGAGTGCGGCCAGGTCATTGCTGATCCCACACAAATTCACCAAGTGATTATGAACCTGACCACAAATGCGTTTCATGCCATGCAGGAAAAAGGAGGCACGCTTTACATCGAGTTGAAGCAAACAATACCTTCTTCAAGCCTTCTTGCTTTGTTGGAGTTAAAGCACGGTGCATATGCACAGTTGATTGTTAAAGATACCGGGGCAGGTATCCGTTCTGAAATTCTGGACAAGATATTTGATCCATATTTTACAACCAAGGAAAGGGGCAAAGGAACCGGTCTTGGCCTATCCGTAGTCCAGGGAATCGTTAAAAACAGCAGAGGTAACATCAGGGTGGAAAGCCATCAGGGTAAAGGAACATGCATCACTGTTTTCCTGCCGATACCGGATGAGGATGAAAATCAGACAAAGCAAGACAAACCCCGCATTGACCCTGGAGGGACAGAGTCGATTCTCGTGGTGGATGATGAAGAATCTGTAGTCAATATGGAGAAAATCATGCTCGAAAGGCTAGGTTATAATGTCACTGCCCTGACCGACAGCCATGACGCATTTGGGTTCTTTTCCGCATGGCCGGAGCGGTTTGATCTCATTATTTCGGACATGACGATGCCCACAATGACAGGGCTTGAGCTTTTGAAAAAGGTGAAATCCATACGACCTGATCTGCCCTTTATCATCTGTACCGGATTCAGCGATCAGGTAAATCAGGCATCACATCAAAAAATGAATATCCAAGGATATATTGAAAAACCCATCGTCAGCAGTGAAATGGCAAGTGTCGTCAGACAGGTGCTGGATCAATCAAAAAAGTTGTGACCAAACTTACAAGCCGGGAATCATCTTCCCGGCTTAATGTTTCTTGAGATTCACTATACGCGCATCCGCGGTGGCGGTACATAAACCGTTCTTTGGCCTTCTGAAAGAGAGATGGCATTTTCCGGGCAGAACCTGGCACAGACACCGCACCCGATACAATAGTCTTTTTCGCGAACTGCCTTGCCGTCATCTTCCAAGGAAATACAATCTACCGGGCACCTTTCTACACATTCCCCGCACCCGATGCAGGTGTCGACATCAATAACGGAAAGAAAATTGGTGGCATTAACCATGGGGATCGTCCCATTTCGCCAGAGTACAAATGTATCACAGCAATCTTTGCAGCAATTGCAGATACTGTTTTCCACTTTGCTGATGTCAGAACCGTTGTGAAAGGCTTTGTGGACAAGACCGGCCATTTCAGCCTGCTTCATCAAGTCCAGAGTCTCCTTTTTCGACACGGGCCTTGCAAATCCTTGAGAGATGGTATATCTGGCTGATTTTCCAAAGGAAAAACATACCTCGGACGGAGCGTTTTGCTCACAGGAATGTCCTAATACCTTGTTGTAGTTTCTGCAAAAACAATGGCCGACTGCAATATCGTCAAACTTATCGATAATGGCTTCTACGGTTTGAGCCGGAACAATTACTTCATTGCCTTCAACGGCTTGGTTAACTGAAATCGTAATGGTTTTTCCTGTACCTGTTTCATATACTGGAATAGTTCTGTCTGTTGGGGGCTGCAGTTCAAAAAAAGGAAGCAGTGCATCGTATCCGCCCTGGATATTTCCTTTAAGTTCTTCCAAGAGTTTTTTATAAAGGCCGGCAATATATTCATAGTCTGCCGTATCCTGAATATCTTCTTTCATGAAGGTGTATTCAAAGGCACCGACAATCACTAAAGGAAGCAGGCGGAAGACCATAATCCCTTTGGAGTTGGGCTGGTTGAACAGCAGTCCTTTTTGTGCAATCCGGGTCGTTATCTCAAGGATCTGGGTTTCACTGAAGCCTGTTTTTTCTTTAACCTGATCAAGGGAAAGGGAGCGTTGTTC
>JAKSAU010001235.1 GCA_022361535.1 Desulfobacterales bacterium | reverse complement strand
GTACGCGCAGGATAAAAATTGCAGGACTATAAACGTGGAAATGAACAAGACAATGTGTGAGACATGCCGCTGATAGAAAGTCAGACTTGTAGGAGCAGCGAGAGACTGGGTTTACCATTTCGGCACTACCTACCTAGGGCATTGGACTACCAGGAGCCGGGAATGGGCTTAGCACTTTTTTTAGCTTAGGGTTTACAGCAGACAATTTCCACCTGGAGACAGCGGTAGTTTTTGGCCCAGGTGCTTGCTTTGGGGTAGAATTTGGCAGGGTTTCATCCAAAGGGCCGAGGCGCGAGAAGCTTTCGCCGGCGTTGTCCCAGCAGGCCACTCTTCCCGACATACATACCCTACCTACACCTAACACTTTTGTATCCACAGTGTCATGGATGTTGGATTTAGCCCGCTCTTGCACTGGGGCCATCAAATGAGGGCAGCCACTGGGATTCTTGTTCGGGTAGCGTGCATACACATGTACTTTCGACGTTGGCTTTTACGCTGCAGGAGTTGATAACCTGAATTCACACCCAGCTGCCGTATCTTGCCCCCAGAAGACGCGTAATTACATAGCCACACCATAGGTGCTCAGAAGCTTTGTTTCCTTCCTTCGCGCCCGATTAGTGGTCTAGTCTCCGCTCGACGCGTCCAAGTGCGTGTGAAAGGTGCTTTGAATACGTCGACTATCTCGGTGAAGCAAAGGGAATTAGTGGAGGCAGGTAGGTCGGGAGAAACTTGCGGAGCATATGATATCGTAATGATTCTCTCGGATTGACCTTAGCCATGGTCAAAGAACAAGAAGGAGACAAAACACGAGCAAGAAGACAAAGACGGCTCACAAGAATGGTGTTGGATGGCTCCGACTCAAAATCCGACAGAATCACGACATATACCATACTACTCCTTTAACAGTGACCATCTCCAGCTGCCCAAAGTATCCAACAGCACTATTGATAGCATTTTTCAGCACGAAAACATCGTGAATAATACACTTGTTGACTGAGATGCTATTGGGAAAGCGTATTCAACAATCTTCGGTGTGGGTTATCTAGCCACGCAATAGTTACTTATGATTCTAGAACGCCACAGGCCACACAAGGACCCGCTGTCGCCATCTTGTATATCTACATACGTACATACATCCGTGCCGTGCCGACTATTCCTCATCGTCGTCCGTATCTTCGCACGCTTCCTCGCCGTCTTTAACATTAAAAAAATGTATTCTCACCACTCCAACAACTCAGGCCGGCAGCAACAGCACTGGTAGTAGCCGGCCAGCCATTACAGGGTCCGCGTCAGAGCCCCTGATGCTCCAGACTTACTAGACGGGCGCCGACGACACAAGTCCAAATAAGCAGATGGATGTGGGTGCTGTGACGGTGAAGCATTCCCCGAACAAAAAAAGCCGCCACCTTCCCTATGCCACTCCGGCCGCCCCCAAGGGGGGCAGGATGGCCTACGGTGTCGTCGGAACATTCGACAATCTCAATCCCTTCATCCT
>JAKSAU010001075.1 GCA_022361535.1 Desulfobacterales bacterium | reverse complement strand
TTAAGCCCGTTTGTTTCTGTCGTTTGGGGTTGATTATCCATAAATCCTGCCGTTCATATTTCTCGAAACCTTCTAAAACCTATCTCAAAAAAAAGATTTTGGCTTAAATTCAAGGAAGAGGAAAAATTCAACCGGAGGCATATATCAAATATTCCGAGGATTTAATTTTTTCTCTGACGATGCAGTTGAGCCAAAAGACTTTTTTGAGATGGCTTATAGTCTTTTGCCTGTATTACGGCAGGAGGTTATACTTGAATTGGAAAGATACTTCAATAGTTAGGAAAGGACTCTTTTAACAGCTTATTGCCGAAATGCTGTATACATGGTGTGCTCAATGGAATTTCTAATCTGTATAAAACCCTTTTGGCTGCAGCTCTTTTTCATATAGATCTGTTGAAACAAAAAACTTTCGAATATCCGTACACAGATCACACTTTGAAATATATCCTTGGTCAGATGGTAAAAACCCTGAATCAGATGCCAGGCCAAACAAACCTGAAATCCCCTTTTCCAAAAGGAGTTGAAACAGGGGATATTTATTCTTTGATAAAGGCTGACCGATATCATTCATCTCCAGTGCAAGCCCTGAACAGAGTCCGGGAATATAGTTTTTATAAAGGTCTACATGGAAATGGGAGGTATCAAGAAGCTGATTTCCGCAGCCATCTATATTTTCCTTAACAATCTGAGCGGCATCTTTTTTTGTATAAATGGGACGGAATGTTTTAAGCGCCCTGCCGCCCATATGAATCCAGTATCGCTGCATGACATCTTCCAGCCAATCCGGTCCAAAGTATTCAGCCATGTCATCCGGTCCGTGAGTGTTATCCTGATCCAGGGACATAAGATCCCTGAAAAAGGTATCCATCCATGGCAAGATGCGAATGCCGGTTTTCTCACAGGCAGCCATGACGCCCAACGTTTTGGAAAAAGGGATATATGCCGCATGAAAAGGACTGATTGAAATTAACAAGGTATTCAATCCTTTCTCCTGCAGTTCTTCAAGGAAACGGCATGCAGACACTTCATCCTTATACCAGGAGCTATTGGTTTCCACATATTCGATCATAACACCTGCCTTGGCAGCTTCTTCCAATACAAAAGCAAGCTTTTCCGGATAAAGCATGGGTTCTCCACCGCCGATATGTACCGCCCCTACCCCCCGGGAGGCCAGAGTGCTAAAGCACCATTGTGCTGTACTTTCATCCATGTAGCGGTTGGATCTTTTCGGACTGCAGTTATAAAGGCAGTGCCCACATCTGGATGTACACAAATAATTGACAATAACACCACCTGAAATTAGATCTTTTATCAAGGCAACGCTCCATTTTAAATTTTCAATCCCTGTAATACCCATCAATATAACAAACAGCCGGTTTCAGGCAACCGCACCTTTATATTGAAAGCACAAAAACAGCGTAATTTATATTTTCCTTGAGTCCGCACATTTTTTTGTATATGCCTTGCAAGTCAATAATAGGGAAAATAAAAATTGAATGGACGACCAATAAAAAATGAACAAGCAGCAACACTATAGAAAATCCCAATCTTTATTCGTAATCTGCATTGCATGTATGGTGATCGGGCTGTCCATTAACTGCTCTGCAGACACCGGATCAGTCAATGGTTCCAAACCAACAAGCCCTTCAGCCCGAATTAAAAAAGTAATAAGTGACATCCTGGAGTTCCGAATTAAAGATACTGAAGAACTTGTGTATTCCCTTTCTTCTCTTCGTAACGGGAACACGGAATCAGTTCAGGACTACGTTTTTATGTTGTCTTTATATGCCACCCAGGAAAGCGAAAAAATACTGATATTCACAGAAGAAACCCTTCCCGAATTAATTGAATCAGAAACCAAGCAGAACATCGCCCTGGAGTTTTTGGAATACCGGCTGGACGTTTCCGTTTGGGACTTGTGGCGGAAACAAGAGTACTGTACGCCAGGAACGGATGAAAACAAAATGATTATGAATGCCTTGAATACAGTCAAAACGTATAGGAAGGCCTTTCCAAGAAAAAAAGAGGCAGAACTTGCCAAGGATATGAAAACAATGTTTCCGGCAGAATTAGATTCCAACATCGATTATACGGAGCAGGCCAAAAAGATTCTAAAAATGATATAACCCCTATACACAAATATATAGAACCTATCTCAAAAATAGCCATGGTTTTCAAAACCTTAACCTGTAAACCTGACTATCAGCTCTCAGAAATATGTTCTTTTATAATGCCGGTAGGTTAATTATCAGCAGCATACTCAAATGAAGGCATTGCCGTTTGAGCACATAGGCCTGTTTGTTCTAAGAAGACGGCATCAGCCGTATTTTTGTAAAAAATACGGCAGCCGCTTCTTAGAATAAACGGGCCGACAGTTTATATGGGAACCCATTGAACTGAAATCAGACGGCACTTTACACCGTCTTGCTCAAAAACGGGCAGGCTATACCCGACACGTTATAGGCATTCGCTGCCAGGTAAAAGACCGGATTCTTCAATTCTGGGAAGATTAAGGTAAAAACTTATTCTTCTGAATCTTCATATAAATCGAAATCTGAATAGTATTTTTTTGCACAGGTATTGCAGATACTATGGCTGAATATTGCTTCTGAATGACTTGATATATATTCCTCTATTTGATTCCAGTATCCTTTATCATCTTTGACTTTTTTGCAGTATGAACATATCGGAAGCATTCCACTCAATATTTTAATTTCGTCATTGGCTTTTTGAAGTTCATGGTTCACCCGGTTCAATTCTTCAATTTTACTGGCAAGCAAATGGCCTATTTCTCCTACAATCAAAGTTGATATCCCCGTAATAAATGTAAAGCCAATAAGAGTTGTCACCCAGGAAGAAAAAAAGGTTCTATACGTTTCAATATCTGTCTTTGGGATGATAATCCCCTTAACATTGAGAATTCCAATCACAAAAATAATGACTGCAGCGCATAAATAAACAACAAAGGCAGGCTTTTTTCCGCCGAAAACGATTGCAAGAAAAACACAAAGCATTAAAAAGCCTACTAAGAACCCTGACATCCCAAGGTTTAAAGCGGATGATATTGCAAGCACAAAAAAGAGTGCAATAACGGCAGTTACCTTTACGTGATATAAAATGGATTTACGGGAAATGGCAATTAATAGGAAAAAGGTAGAAGCAGCAATATGCACACTAAATACAGGTTTCCATCCAATACTGAAAAATCTAATTAAGGAGACACAAAGCACAGGGAGTGTAAAAACACCAAAAAGAAATATCAGTTTATTGAGCATTACCTCCTGTACATGGCGATGCACACCATTATTCACTTTAACCTCCCAACCATTTCTATGAATCCAAGTGGAGCGCAGTGATTCAAATCAGACTTCAACCGGCTATTTACAGTTTTCATACTCTAAATTACAAAATTTAAACAATACTTTTTTAATACCCGGATTTTACTTTTTACTAAATTGTAAAAAAAGCACTGATCAAAAAATATAAATAGTATCTATAAATTCATCATCATCGTTCATACCGAAATCAATGATAGATCAAAAGCAATGCAGTGTTTCAACTCAAAGTGGAATTGAATTAAAGAAGTGTTTACATGTACCAAGCAGGCTGCTAATACTCCGAATATGGTGTTTTGTACTGACAATATAAAGATACATTTCAAGGGGGTACATGGACCAGATCTCAAATTGGATAAACAATTGGCTGGACGATCTCCACAACAACTCCATAATGCCGGAATCTGATCTGCGGGCGTTTGACAAGGCGCAAGTTGGTTGTGCCAAAGGAGATGATCCGTTGTTCTCCTTTATAAAAACGGACATCGGCCCTGATTTCTACTGGACGCCGGATCAGGCATTCATGGCGGCATTCCCAAATGAAACAGTTCAGGCCCAAGAGTTGAGCGTCATTTCCTGGATACTGCCCCAGACAGCACACACAAAAAAAGCCAACAGGCAGGAAACTGAACTGCCGAGCAAAGAATGGAGTTGTGCCCGTTTTTATGGAGAACAGGTCAATGAAAGTCTAAGACGGCATGTTGTGGAGGTTTTTGCCAAGCACGGGGTTAAAGCCTGTGCCCCTGTATTGCTGCCGGATTGGACAAAAGCCATGTCAGATAAATACGGATTTGCATCCTCCTGGTCTGAGCGGCATACAGCCCATGTATGCGGCCTTGGCACATTTGGCTTATCCGATGGGTTGATCACCAGGGCCGGGAAAGCCATTCGGGCAGGTTCGGTTATAATAAAACGACAAATCAACCCGACGCCCCGGGAGTATACCAGCCACAATCAATGGTGCCTGTATGCTGCTACAGGCAAATGTGGCGTTTGTATCAAACGCTGTCCTGCTGATGCGATTTCCAATGACGGCCATGATAAAGTAAAGTGCAAAGCGTATATCAGGCAAGTCACAGCCGCCCACGTTGAAAAGGAGCAGCTTGGGATTAAGGTAAACAGCTGCGGGCTTTGCCAGACAAAGGTACCTTGTGAAAATAAAAATCCGACCCATCGCTTGAATACATAGCCAGGATTTTATGATTGCACAAAAACAAAAAAGGCTTGACCTGTCTAAGGGTTCATACTTTATGTTTCCCGCGTAAATTAACGATTAGAGAGAATTGAGGAACACGCATGGTGTCAATTGCAAAGGCCTGTGACCTGGTTGGTATCGCCAGGTCCACCCTGCTCTATTATGAAAGAATAGGGATCATTTCCCCTGCCCGGAATCCTGAAAACGGATACCGGGAATACTCTCAACAAGATCTGCATGCCCTGGTTCTGATCCGCCAGCTCAAAAAGGCTGGCTTTAAACTATCAGAGGCGCACAAGATTATGCAGGGCAGCCTTGATCCACAGTTAATACTGTCCAGATATCAATCACTTCAGGCGGACATTCGTGAAAAAATGATGGCCAAGGAAATTGTAAAGTCCCTATTGGCTTTGACAACAGGGTCAGTGCCGGAAGATAACTCAGACTGGAACCCAGCCGGACGATGGCATGCCGAACTTGAAAAAATTGCCGGAGAGGCCCATGCCGAGTGGCTGACCAAGTTGGGTTTTGATGAAAAAGATCAAATATATATCCGCTGGGTGAGCCGGAACATAGACAAATCACAAGATTATATGAAAAACTTTTTTCTGGTATTTGAACAAATGCAGCGCCAGGGGCCGGGGAGCCCTGCTTCAACCCTGCACGCTTTTAATGCTGTTCCCCAAAATGAGAAAATTGAATCCATCCTTGAAATCGGCTGTGGAAAAGGCCAGTCCTGCCTAATACTTGCAGACAACTGCAATGCAAAGATAACGGCCATTGATAACCATCAGCCGTTTCTGGATCATTTGGCAGCACAGGCAGAACAAAAAGGCCTTGCTGACAGAATTGACCTCAGAAACATGAGTATGATGGATATGGACTTTCGCGGCCGGCAGTTTGATCTTGTCTGGTCCGAAGGCAGTGCTTATTTCATGGGATTTAAAAAGGCATTGGCAAAATGGAAGCCCCTTATCAAACCGGATGGACATCTTTTTATCTCCGATGCTGTATGGTTAACGGATTCGGCCCATCCCGAATGCACGGATTATTTTGCAATTGAATATCCATCCATGACAGATGCTGCAACCAGAAAGCATGAGGCCCGGAAGTTAGGGTACGATATTGTAAGTGAATTTACCTTGCCTCATCAGGACTGGCTGATTTTTTACAACGATATGGAAGCGTGTATCGAACAAGCTGTTTCCACCACAGGCATGACACGGGCCTACGAAAACTTAACCAGGGAAATTCGAATCGGAAGAACCCACGGCAAAGACTATGGATACCTGTGCCTCATACTTAAACCGGTTCCCTGATTCAAGCGATTACAAAAATCTTTAAAAAGTTTAAGTTGCAGTCAAAACTATACCGCTTTGAAAAATCACGACATGTATCTGATACAAATTAAAATTTAGGACGACAATAATGACATATATTTTTAAACACCCGGAAACCACGAAAGACCGTGAAAACATATGCACCCTTCTTAACCAGGTATTCAAACCGGAAAAAGTTGGCGATCTTGCACATACCTTTATGCACCATCTGCCAGGCATGGATGATTCCAACTGGTTTACCATGTGCGATCCTGAAACCTGTGACCCTGTTGCAGTATTTGCACTGATTCCCTGGACCTGGGAAATGGACGGTATCCAACTAAAAGTTGCGGAAATGGGGCTTGTTGGCACTAGGCAAGACCACCGTGGCAAAGGATTGATGAAAAAACTGAACCAGGAATTTTTCAGCCGCCTTAAAGAAGACAAGTATGATTTGAGCATTATCCAAGGCATACCCGGGTTTTACCATAATCTTGGATATCATTACGCCATTGAGTTTGAAAGTCATATTGACCTTCCTTTGGCTTTAATACCGGAAGCAAACACGTTTGAATCATTCAGCTTCAGGCGGGCAGGCCTTGAAGATATTGATTTTCTCATGAACCAGGATAAACACTACAGACAAGCAAACACCTTTTGTGTTTCAAGAGATTCAAAAGCTTGGGAATACCTACTCACCCACAGCCGGGATACTGAATA
This sequence comes from Desulfobacterales bacterium, assembly GCA_022361535.1. The sequence continues at coordinate 10,339 of JAKSAU010001075.1, read as the reverse complement.
CGGCGCAGATTTCTGGATCATGGAAACTGAAAGCACGCCTGTATTTTATGCAAGAGTACCCTTCCAGGGATTTGGACACGGCTTAATTCTAAGTGAGGTCAGCCACGATATCAGTCACGATGGATTTGTTTCCCTGGTCCAGTTTTTAAAAACCCAAGCCATTGAAAAAGGCAAACCCCATATCAGGGTAAATCTTCACCCGCAATCCCCTGCTGCTCAAATGGCAATTTCTTTAGGTGCAACCCAGACAAGGCCTTACGCCTGGCAGGTGAAGATTCCTGATCAAACTGCCTTTTTGCAGCGAATCACCCCAATACTTGAAAAGCGATTGGCCCAAAGCATGTTCAAAGGATTCAGCGGGCAACTTCAACTGAACCTTTATACCGAATCCATTGACCTGGAATTTAATCATGGTAAGATCTCCATTGCCTCGGGACAAGAAGATGAAACAAAAAAAGTTTTCTGTATCCCCAAAGACCTTTTCCCGGCCCTGGTACTGGGCTATAGGAATTGGAACGACCTTCAGGCATGCCGGCCGGACATTTTTCCGGCCAACCAATACTTAAGGTTTAAACCGGCTGTTGAGCCGGATGAAGCTGGATTGTTGATTGATGTGCTATTTCCATCATCACGATCCTGGATATACGAAAGGTTCTAAAGACCCGTAACCATATCAGGAGGAAAACCATGGCGCCCGATTTTACAACCACCACACTGGGACGAACCGGATTACATGTTGGTCGCCTTGGACTTGCCGGAAGTTATGGTGCCCCTGCCCAGTCTTATGAAAAGGCCTTTGAGCGGGGATGCAACTATTTTTACTCCGGCTCAGGCCGTAAACGCTCCTATATGAAGCAGGCGGTTCGCAACCTTGTCACCCAAGGCCATCGGGATAAAATGGTCATTGCCGTTCAGACCTATGCCAGGTTTGGAATGCTGACAGAATTCTTGTTTAAACGGACCCTGTCAGCCATGAAACTGGACCATGCAGACATCCTTATGCTGGGATGGCATAACAGCAAACCTTCCGGCCGTCTTATGGAGTTTGCCATGAAGATGAAAGATAAGGGACTTGCACGATTCATAGGGTTATCCGGCCATAACAGGAAACTGTTTGCCCAACTTGCTGAAGATCCCCGGTTTGATCTGTTCCAAATCCGTTACAACCCTGCCCATCGCGGTGCAGAGAGCGAGTGTTTCCCAGCCTTTAACGAGGAATCCCGACCCGGTGTTGTTTCCTATACGGCCACACGCTGGGGGCATCTGCTTCAATCCAAACATATGCCCCAGGGCGAAATGCCTCTTGAGGCATCAGACTGTTACAGGTTTTCACTTTCACAGCCAAAAGTAGATGTATGCCTATGCGGTCCTAAAAATGAAAGCGAAATGGATCATGCTCTCACAGCCCTGGATAAGGGACCGCTTTCTTCCGAAGAAAAAGAGAGAATCATCCGTATCGGAGACCATGTTCATACCCATGCAAAGGGCTTTTTCAGCTAATTCTTGTATAGTTGCATTGAATCACACATAAAAGGACAGCCCCATAATGACCGACCTGAATATATATATTAATCAAATGCTCCAGGACCAGTATGGTATTACTGCCACGCTTACCCGTCTGGCCGGAGAAAACGAGAACTACCTGGTTGAATCAAACGAAAACATGGCTTGGGTACTCAAACTGGCCGATGAAGAAACAACCACCGGCATGATAGAAATTGAGCATATGGCTGTGGAATCCCTTATCGAAACAGGGATTACTTTAAGCCTGCCCAGGGTGATTCCCACCCATACGCAAGACATAGAGGCTCACTATAAGGCCAAAGACGGTACCCTGATCCGGGGACGGCTGTTGGCTTTTGTAAATGGTGTCCCCTGGTGCTCGGATGTGCCGGCGTCCAATGAGCGGCTTGAAGACTTAGGGCATGTGATCGGGAAAACAGCCAATGCTTTGTCACATATTATTCACCCGGCCACAAAAAGAACCCACCACTGGGACTTGGCCCAGGCCGGCCAGCACAGATCATCCATCACGGTAATTGAAGACATCCAAAAACAGGCAATCCTGGAACAGGTATTTCTCTGGTTTGACGCCATTGCCCTGCCAAAGCTGCCATACCTTGCCACGGGACCCATCCATGGGGATATCAATGATGACAACGTTTTGATACTTGGCAATAAAGTGGCAGGCCTTCTGGACTTTGGCGACTGTCTTGAAAACCCACTGATCTGTGAGTTGGCCATTGCCCTTGCCTATCACACACTGGACGAACCCGAGCCTTTGGAAGCTGCCGCCCTTATTATCAAGGCCTACCACAAAGAACGGGCGCTTTGCACTGAAGAACTTGAAGTACTTTTCCCATTGATGTGTGCCCGCCTTGCCGTTTCTGTCATCATATCAGCAAAACGGCGGGAACTGGATGCGGACCGGGACTCATGGTTTGTTTCTGAAGAACGGGCATGGAATAAGCTGGAAGAATTTGTAAAAATAGCTCCTGCGGCAGCCGCACGTACCTTGGCCTCCGGAATTAACAAAAACCCGGTTCCAAAACCATATCCCAATAAAGGCTTGGTTAGAGAAATTCTGGTGGAAAAGCGAAAAAACTGCATAGCCCCATCTTTATCGCTTTCCTATAACCGGCCCATAAAAATGGTAAAAGGGCAAGGCCAATTTCTCTATGACGAATCCGGCCGACCATTTTTAGACCTGTACAATAACGTCTGTCATTTAGGCCACTGCCATCCCCATGTGGTAGAGGCCGGCCAGAAACAGATGGCACAGCTGAATACCAACACACGCTATCTGTATGACGGGCTGACAGACTATGCCAGAAGACTTACTGCCACCCTGCCCGATGAACTTGATACCTGTTTTTTTGTCAATTCAGGCAGCGAAGCCAATGAGCTGGCGCTGCGAATCGCTAAAACAGTAACCGCCAAAGAAGATGTTTTGGTAGTGGAAAATGCCTATCACGGCCATACCCAGGCCATGATCCATATCAGCCCGTATAAATTTATGGGAAAAGGGGGCAAAGGCAAACCCGAACCCTGGGTCCATGTGGTGCCTGTAGCAGACGGGTACAGGGGAAAACACAAAGGCAAAGGCAGCAGCACAGGCAAAGCATACGGGGATGAGGTAGGAAAGATCATTGAAAAAACAGGCCGCCCTGTTGCCGCGTTTATCACCGAGTCCCTTCTCTCCTGCGGGGGACAGGTCATCCCGCCAAAAGACTATTTTAAAACTGCGTTCGCCCATGTGCGGAAAAATGGAGGGCTTTGCATCTGTGATGAAGTCCAAACCGGATTCGGCCGGACAGGAAATCACTTCTGGGCCTTTGAAGGCCAGGACGTGGTGCCTGATATCGTTGTTCTGGGCAAGCCCATGGGCAACGGTCATCCCATGGCAGCCGTAGTCACCACCCGGACCATTGCCGACAAGTTTGCCAATGGCATGGAATTTTTCGCAACCTTTGGGGGCAACCCGGTCTCCTGCGCCATTGGTACAGCTGTCCTGGAAGTCATTGAAAAAGACAACCTGCAAAGTCACGCCAAAGCCGTAGGGACCCATTTCCTTGACGCTTTGATGCCCCTAAAAGAGCGGCACCCCCTGATTGGTGACATCCGTGGAATAGGCCTGTTTATCGGCATAGAGCTTGTGCGCGACCGCAAAACAATAGAACCTGCAACAACCGAGGCCGGACAAATTGTGAACCAACTCAGGGATCAGGGCATTCTTACAGGCACGGACGGTCCTTTTGACAACGTCATTAAAATCAAACCCCCAATTATCATTACCAAAGACGATGCCGACATGTTTGCAAGGACTCTGGATCGAATACTGTTTAACTTTAATTAATGTCCATCCATAAATGGCATATTTACCCGATATCTGGAAAGACACCACTTGATTGGTCTAACACCAGATAGTAAGTTTTTAACTACTCCTTGTAATCATATGTAGGCAAGCTCTTTTATACTTTGCACATAGGCTTTATTGTTCTAAGAAAAAGGCATCAGGCGGATTTTTAAAAAAAAATTCGGCAGCCGTTTCTTAGGACAATAAAGCCGGTATTTGTACACGGGGTATTTTATATATGACAATTGCCCTTTGAACATATTTTATAGTACTCTGTATAAATTCAACAACGACATGTAAAAGCTCAATACTTTCCCTTTCCCAAAAGGAGGACTTATGAAAGACCTGGCTAACAGCAAATGTGTCCCATGCGAAAAAGGCGCCCCTCTAATAACAGAAGATGAACTGACTGTTCTCCAACCCCAAATCCCGGACTGGGATATTATCGAAGACAACGGAATAAAAAAATTGCGAAAGGTCTTCAAATTCAAAAATTTTGTAAAGGCCTTAAGTTTTACCAATAAAATCGGCAATCTTGCAGAAGACCACTTTCACCATCCGACCATTATTCTGGACTGGGGCCGGGTAGAGGTGCTGTGGACCACTCATAAGATAAAAGGATTACATGAAAACGATGTGATCATGGCCGCAAAAACAGATTTATTGACCTGACCATCTTCGATCCCGTTGCCCTTATTTTTACTTTGATTTCGCGGGAAATTCATATTAGAGTTTCATGCATCTTTTTCATTCTAAAAAGGAGATGTTCCCATGTCTGAATCTGCATTTCAGGACTATTATCCTGACGAACTGAGCCATTGCTACGGATGCGGTAAACACAATACCCACGGCCATCAGCTTAAAAGCCGGTGGGACGGTGAACAAACCGTGGCCCATTTCACACCAGAACCCTACCACACAGCTGTCCCCGGATTTGTTTACGGGGGGTTGCTCGCCTCTCTAATAGACTGCCACGGCACCGGTTCAGCCGCTGCCGTGTTTTATAAAAAACTTGGCCGTGCTATGGATTCAAATCCGCCGCTGCGTTTTGTTACAGCCTCTTTGCATGTGGATTATCTTGCCCCCACCCCCATGGGTGTCGAGTTAGAACTAAGAGGGACGATTCAAGAAACCACAGAAAAAAAAGCCATCGTTGAGGTAATAGTCAAGGCCTCAGGGACGATTACGGCAAAAGGAAAGGTGGTGGCAGTTCAGATCCCGGATACCATGTTCACGTCAAAAGAGTAAACCGACAGCACGAATAAAAAATCAATTGGAGATCAAACCATGTCAAAGACCGTATTGTTTGCATTTAGAGGCGATCCATTATGTTTTATACATGTCCTGCTCAACAGCCTTGACATGAAAGAACGGGGCCAGGAAGGACTGATCGTACTTGAAGGAGAATCCGTAAAACTTGTGGGTCCCATGTCCGAATCCGGCCATTTTTTAAATGCCCTTTACCAGAAAGCAAAAGCTGCAAACCTTTTTTACGGGGCGTGCAAAGCCTGTGCAACCAAACTTGACGCTTTGGGGGCCATAGAAGAAGAAGGTATCCCCCTGGTGGGAGATATGGCAAACCACCCTTCCATGGGGGAATTTGTTGAAAAAGGATATTCTGTCATCACATTTTGATACTGCTCGATTCTCAATCGAACTGTAAGACAGGAAAACCGATTTACCCGGAAACAAAAAGGCGGCCACTAAACTTGGTGACCGCCTTTTTTATTGTCATATTAAATGCTTGCCGCTATGCTTTTTGCTTTTGCCCGGCAGCATTCGAGAATTGAACCATATGATCAATGCGATCTTCAGGTTCCAGCCGGTTAAGCTTGACCATTTCAAACCCCTGTATATCAACGAAAAGCTTGCCTTTCTTATCGCAGAGGCTCAAGTCATACACATTGGTCTCTTCATTGGACGCCTTCTTGCGGGTAATGCAATAATAGGGCGTATTCTTTTCCGGTGTACCATAAAAGTCCATCTGATCAATCTTAAACGGCAACACGGTTCTGGAGGAAGTAAAGAACTCCAAAAGACCGCCGGTCTGGAACATGGCATCCACGAGTACCGGTGCTGCAACAAATTCAGGATCTGCCACCCCTTTAAAGAACTCGGCATCGCTCTTGTCCTCAAGGGTAGTAATCAGAGTGGTTCCGTCAAAAGAATTGATATCCATGATGGTACCGAAAAGGCCGAACATGAACAACCGTCTTGGATGATAAACCAGGGATTCGATATCCCCTTCCCAGGAAACTTCAGAGAAGTCCGGCAGATCTATGGTTCTGGGTTCAAGTGCTTTTTCATCGAACCGGTACGTCCCCTGGTAGTGGGTTTTGGGGTCGCCCATGACCACACCTTTGGGATTCTTGAACACAGAGGAAATCTCACAGCGGAACAATCCGTCCTCAATGGATTTACCAGAGATCATCAACTCTTTGGCACGGCCTTTGAGCAATTTGATCCCGTAAGGAATGTGAAAGTCGGCCAAACCGGTAAAGTAAGGCTTGTCATCAGACTGGATCCGTGCAACTTCCGCCATGGTTTCAATCCCAGTAGAGCCAAGGAAAAGCGGTACATCACCCATGGTATGATCGTGGAGGAAAAGATCCCTGGACAAATCCAAAGTCCTGCCGTATGTGGCGCTGACACTTGTCTGCTCCAGAATATCATCCAGGAAAGGATATGGCTTATCTGAGGGATCTCCAAGCAGGCCGTCCACATCAAAGTCGTAATCCATGCCTGAAAAAACCATCTCGGACTCTGACTTATCCAGAAGATCAGCCATGAAAAATTTCACACCCTGATCCATTGGCAGAAACTGAATGCCTCTGTCTTCGAGCACCTTTTTCACAGTTGGATTGGTGGCCATTCCCACTCCGCCCCAGGCAGTCCAGGCATAGACTTTAAAAGTCCGTTCCGGGTGAGCCTGTTGTTCCTTGAACAAGGTCTTGCCAAGGAAATCATTGGCGGCAGTATAATCCACCTGGCCCTGGTTACCAAACCTGGCGGTAACTGAAGAAAAGGTAAAGAAATACTTGTAGTCTTTCTTTTGCGCTGCACGCAGCAGATTCCTCATACCCTTTACCTTGACATCCACGACCAGTTCAAAGGACCAAAGCTCTTTTTTTGGTATAAACTGGCTCATCTCCATGCCGGCAGCATGGAAAATACCGTCAAAGTGGCCGGCAGCTTCAACTGCTTTTTGAACCGCATCATAATCGGTCACATCTGTGCAGATATAATCTACACTGACACCCTGTGATTTAAGGTATTCAATGTTTTCCACAGACTGGCGGACGCGCATGATCCGGTCAAGGGCTCTCTTGATTTCAACAGGTTTGACCCCTGGCATATCTTCCCTGAGCAGGGCCATAAGCTCTGGCTGGCCGGCAGCTTTATCCAGGTACTTGGGATCTGTGGAGTAGATATCATTGATATCCAGAATAACCAGGTTGGTTTTATAGGTATGAACCACTTGCTTTAGGATCTCATAAGTGATCCCGCCTGCACCACCGGTAACCAAGAGAGTCTCTCCATCTCCCACAACCTTTTCAGTCCTGTCGGCAATGGTCTGGTGCATTGAGAGCACATATCTCTTCTTATTACCATATCCCACTTCGCACCTGGGATCATCTCCCAACAGTTCATTCATGAACAGTTCTACGATACGTTTGAGACTCTTTTTAGGCTGCTTATAAGAAAAATCAACGACCTTCACCCATGTGTCAGGCATTTCCTTGTTCACGGTTTTCATCAGACCGGAAAGTCCGGCAAACATTGGGTGGATCTCGCCGCATCCTTCCATATAAGGAAAGACAACCGAATCAAAGGTCATGGTACCCATGATATTGCCTTGTTTGTTCAGGTCGTCAAACAAGTGCTTGACCAGGACAAAGGCAGATTTGACTGTTACAGAAAGCTCCTCATCGGATGCAAACTCCTGTCCTGAACGGTTAAAGTAATAGTCCAGGCCGGCCAAATGAACAAACCCGTTAAGCCCTTCAAGTTCCTGCTTCAGGGCATCCATTTTCTCTTCCAGCCCTTTGACATCGGACAGATCAAGGTTCAGGTCAGCATCATTGGTGTTTTCTCCTTCTCCTTGATGGGCAAGGGTCACAACTTTACCGCCCAGGTTCTCAATCTTTTTGATCACTGCATCGGCAAACCCGTTTTTATCCAGGGATACCAGGATGGTTTTACCGTTGAGATCTTCTGTCTGGGACGCTGGCATCTGAGCTTCATCCACTCTCACCACAAGACGCTTGATGGGTGATGAAGGATCAGGAAACGGATCTTCATTTGTCTGGGCGTCATTTACCTCAACTTTGGCAAGCTTACTGCCAGACCCTGTGGCCGGAATAGTTTCTGCAGGAGCAGGTGATACAGAAGCTGTCTTCTGGTCAATAAATCCTGCCAGCTTGGCAATCGTATTCAGATCACGCAGTTTTAGATCCTCAGGTACAGGGAAGCCAAAGGTGGATGCCACCTTTGCAAAAATCTCAACCTGTTTTACCGTGTCAATTCCTAAGTCTGCTTCAAGGTCAAGGTTGTCTTCAAGCATGTCCGGTGTATACCCGGTCTGCTGTGCAATGACCTCTTTAACTGTCTCAGCGGTGCTGTTCCCAGGCACCTGGGTTGAAGTTTCAGGGATACCAGCAGCCTGAGGTGCAGCCTGGGCAGACGGTTCAGCCGGGGTAGCAACCGGTGGGGCTGCTTGTGTATCAGTTGCAGGGGTACCGGTTTTATCTGCAATGTATGCACCAAGCTTTGCAATGGTGTTCAGATCACGCAGTTTCAAATCATCGGGTACGGCGAATCCAAAATTGGAGGCGATCTTGGCAAATATTTCTACCTGTTTTACCGTATCGATCCCCAAATCTGCTTCCAGATCCAGGTCATCTTCGAGCATATCTTCGGCATAACCGGTCTGCTCGGCTATCACAGCCTTCACTGCCTGCAAGGGGCCTGCACCTGCCGGTGCTGCTGCAGGTGCTGCTTGCGCCTCAGCTGTCGGTTGAGCAGCCACCGGTTCAACAGCAACCGGTTCAGCAGCACCGGGACCGCCGGTCCGCTCTATGATATAGTCAGCCAGCTTGGCAATGGTATTTAGATCTCGCAATTTGAGATCATCTGGAACAGCAAATCCAAAGGTGGAAGCAACTTTACCAAAAATCTCAACTTGTTTTACCGTGTCGATTCCTAAATCTGCTTCCAAATCCAGATCATCTTCAAGCATATCTTCGGCATAGCCGGTCTGTTCTGCGATTACGGCTTTTACCTGGGCAATGACCGGCGTGCTGGACGCTGCCGGAGCAGCAGGCGCAGCAGGTGTCTCAGGCACGGCAGCAGGTGCTGCAGGCTGGGGAGCGGAGGCTGGAATACCGATTTTATCCGCAATAAAGGCACCCAGTTTTGCAATGGTATTCAACTCCCTGAGCTTTAAGTCATCAGGTACGGAAAAACCAAAGGCAGATGCGATATTGCCGAAAATCTCCACCTGCTTGACGGTATCGATTCCCAGATCAGCTTCCAGGTCCAGGTCGTCTTCAAGCATATCCTGTGCATACCCGGTCTGCTCTGCAATAATGGCTTTCACCTTTGCAATCGGCTGGGCAGCAGGTTCTAATACCTGGGCAGCCGGTGCGGCTTCGGCCTGTGGTAATGCGGCAGGGGCAGGTGCTGCAGCCGAAACAGGTTCCGGTGCGGCCTGGGGTTGTTGCACCGCTTCCTGGCCCCCAGCCACCACACAAAGGGTGTTATCAATAATTTTGAGTTCAGGGTTCTGGGCGCCTGTAATCTGGCGCAGCCATTTCTGGTAAACAATGTTGCCTTTTACCGGGTTTTCCTCTACCCGTTTGACAAACATAAATGCAAAATGGGAGCCGAACCCGGCGGACAGGTGGAGTCCGTATTCGGAATCAATCTTGTCCTGGCCCGAAAAGCTCAGCTTGCGGAAAGCAGGTGGAATCTTGCTCAAATTCGCTATGGGCGGCGCCTTTCTTTTCTGCAAGGCTTTGACCATGACAACGTCTTCAATGGCAGCGCCAAGGGTATGGCCGGTAAAGCCTTTGGTATTGGAAATACAAATCTTGCTCAAGTATTTGGAAAAGGCTGCTTCCAGCGCCTGAACTTCTGCATCAGCACTGCCGCCACGGGCAGGGGTATAGGTCTCATGGGACATGAACAGCAGTTTGTCTGCATATTCTTCTTTTGTAAGCCCTGTCTGACGCTCCACCTTAGAGATAAATTTTTGCATCTCTTTTGACATGTGAGGAACGTCAATGTTGTAAGCATGGAAGGCAGAGTTGGCAATATGGGTACCCAGAATTTCACACTGGCCGTTCATGCCGCGTCTGGCTGCAGACGCTTTGTCTTCTACAACAAGACCAACTGCGCCAGCACCCAAAATGGTACCGTTGCGGTCCTCGTCAAAGGGTTTGGCTGCCTCGGAAATCCTCTTTTTAATGGTGGCAGCACCCA
>JAKSAU010001119.1 GCA_022361535.1 Desulfobacterales bacterium | reverse complement strand
TTGATTACCTTATTCACGGTTTGGCCGGACAAACTAAAAAAACAAGTGATTAAAAAACCTCTTTAGCCTGAGTGATGTAGGGAAAATTTACGCATTCAACAAAATACCATTGCTTGCCTAAGTGCAGCAAAAGTATGCCAAAATTATTTTCGCACTCTATAGCAATCTTAAATCTATTATTGATTACGGCACACCATACAAAATCCAAGAAATACAGGAATTATAACTGCGACCAGTTGCAATCCTTTTTCCCAGCAGGAGCAATTTCGTAAATTAAAACTGGAAAAACCAATAGAAGTGTGAATGGCTAAACATAACGAGGCATGTCAATTGTTTTTTCATAGTAGGCTTTAATGCCTATCTCCCTGATTTTTTCATTTAATGCGACCCAGCGCTCATAAAGATGGGGATCAAATCCAGTGTGGTTACAGGGAAACTCACTACACTCATAACAAAAGTCTAAACCCTTTTCCTGATGACAAGACCTAACCCCGCACCCTTTAAATAATTTGCAGTTTTCATTCCTGCAACCGGTACAGGATTCAGACGCCAGATACTCAAGCATGTCCTTAAAGTCAGGATACTTTTTAAAAATCGGATCACCCACCAACGTTTCAAACCGTTTAGCATATACTCCGAAGTTTCCAAGTTTCTCCTGAAGCTTAAGCGCATATTTACGAATATCGCCATCTACGTGTGCAAAACATTTTTCACAACTAAGTCCACAAGGCGCCATAGCGGCTTTGATTTGCTCTATATCCATTTTCAGACTCCTTTAACCCGACATTTATTGAGCAGCTGCTAAAACCAAATTCTAAGTTTGTCTTTCGATTATTTGAGCAGCCAGTATAAGCAAAATAAATCTTGATTGGTATTTGTTATACTTTTGTGATCTTTTTTCAACCTTTCTGTGATTTTACGTGTTCAACTTATCGGTTAAGAATTACTCAACAGAAAAGGAGACGGATTATGAAACCCAAATCGATTGCTATGAATTTCATCCGTGTATTTACCTGCTTTGGATTGATAGCAGGAATATATGCATTTACAGGCCAAGGTATAGCAGATGATAACATGTCAAAAAATATGTCTATGGAAGACAAAATGATGGATAATAAAAAAGGCAACCTTGAAATTGCAACTTTTGCAGGTGGGTGCTTTTGGTGTACAGAATCTGATTTTGAAAAGGTCAAAGGGGTTAAGGAAGCTATATCCGGATACACTGGCGGAAACTCACCAGACCCTTCGTACTCTGAAGTTTCATCAGGAGGAACGGGTCATACAGAAGCCGTTCAGGTCTATTATGATCCAAAAATCGTTAGCTATGAGCAGCTTTTGGAGGTATTCTGGCGTCACATCAATCCCACAGATCCGGGAGGACAATTTGTAGACCGCGGCTCACAATACCGGTCAGAAATCTTTTACCATAACGACACTCAAAAAATGCTCGCAGAAGCATCTAAAAAAACTTTGGAAAAGTCAATGGTCTTTGACAAACCCATTGTAACCCCCATTACCCGGTTTGAAAAATTTTACACGGCCGAGAAATATCATCAGGATTATTATAAGCGAAATCCTTTAAGATATAAGTATTACAGGTTTGGTTCAGGAAGAGATCAGTTTCTTGAAAAAGCTTGGAAAGATGTACCTTCTATGAATAAGACAATGGACGAAGCAAAAGATATGAAGATGGACAAAATGGATAACATCGGCATGCCGTCTAAGCCTTCTGACCAGAAAATGAACATGTCCATGTCGCAAGATCCTCAGGCAACCGGTATGGCTATGATGATTGAACGAACTGTTTGGAAACGGCCTGACGACTCTGAAATTAAAGCCAAGTTATCGCCGATGCAATACAAGGTGACCCAAAAAGATGGTACCGAACCCCCCTTTCAAAATAAATACTGGGATAATAAAAAAGAGGGCATCTATGTTGATATTGTATCTGGCGAACCTCTTTTCAGTTCAACTGATAAATTCAAATCAGGAACCGGATGGCCAAGTTTTACCCGCCCACTTGAACCTGAACACGTGGTAGAGAAAAAAGACCATAGCCTTTTTATGATTCGCACTGAAGTTAGAAGCCGTTACGCAGATTCACACCTGGGCCATGTGTTTGATGACGGGCCTGCCCCGACAGGTTTAAGATATTGCATTAACTCAGCGTCATTGAGATTTATTCCTAAAGAGACCCTTGAGGCTGAAGGGTACGGCCAATACGCGTCACTATTTTAAGATAGTAAACGGCCCTGTCTCCAGAGTGGCAGGGCCGTTTTCCGCTGCCTTGACTTACCTTTAAAAAAAAGTCTACAACCGGGTATAGTTCATAAACGTTGAGGTGGCCTGTGACAACTTCTTATATACTTGTGGTTGAAGACAACCGTGATATGGCAAAGCTTGTTGAACTTCATTTCACCAATGAAGGTTGGCAGGTGGACCTTGCCTTTGACGGTAAAGCCGGTCTTAGAAAAGCACGATCAGGCAGATATAACCTGATTATCCTTGACGTCATGCTGCCACATATGGATGGAATGGACCTGCTTAAAACACTTAGAACAGACAAAGTCCAAACACCTGTTATTTTGCTTACTTCAAGATCGTCTGAAATCGACCGCGTGCTTGGTCTGGAATTAGGAGCAGATGATTATGTTACCAAACCCTTTAGTATCAGGGAACTTGTGGCCAGAGCAAAAGCGCTTTTCAGGCGCATAGACACAATTAAACATCAAGATATGGACCAGGATCTGACTGATATTCTCGTAAAAGAACTTCGGCTGATTCCTGAAAAGCGTCGTGTATTGAAAAAAGATAAAATTGTAGAATTAACCGCAAAGGAATATGACCTTTTATATCACTTTGCAAAACATCCCGGAAAAGTATTCAGCCGATCCCAACTTCTAGATTTAGTCTGGGGTTACGGTCATGACGGATACGGGCACGTGGTCAACTCGAATATTAACCGGCTGCGCAGTAAAATTGAATCTGATCCGGCCCATCCCGAGTACATCCTTACAGTTTGGGGAATTGGTTATAAGTTCCGGGATGAGGGATAGCCTCATATGTTTACCTCTCTTTACTCAAAAATTGCATTAGGGCTTGCTGCCCTCTTTTTGGTAGTTGGATTAATCTTTATAGGTGTTACAGTTTTTTCAACCGACATGTACCAGCAGGAGGTTAACCAGAAATTAAACCGAAGCCTTGCAGACCAGATTGTAAAAGAATGGTTGCTTATGGAGCGGGGCCAGGTCAATACAAGGGCATTAAAAGAAATCTTTCATATGCTGATGGTTATCAATCCAGGTATTGAGATTTACCTGCTTGATACCAAAGGCAGCATTCTGACGTATTCAGCGCCCAAAGGCAGTGTTAAACGCCAGTCAGTCTCACTTGAGCCTATAAAGTCATGGCTGAGCAGCCCTAAAAAGGACCAGCCCGTTCAAGGGGATGACCCTAAAGATTTAAACAGGCAAAAGGTCTTTTCTGCAGCACCAATTATGCGCGGCCCCAATCTTGAAGGATACCTTTATGTTATTTTAGGCGGTGAACAGTACGACAGTGTGGCAGATAAACTAAAAGGCAGTTATATTTTCAGACTTAGCACCTGGATGATTATTACGGGATTGTTTTTTACCTTTATCAGCGGCCTTGTCATTTTCGCTCTCTTAACAGGCAGACTTAAACGCTTGGCCCGTGTTATGGATACATTTGCCGCAGACAAAACCGCCAAGGCAATTCAACTTGACGCACCTTTATCAACACGCGCTGCCGATGAAATTGACCGCCTTACCCTAACGTTTAAAAATATGTCCGAGCGCATACATCAGCAAATGGAAGCTCTAAATGTGTCTGACAGGATGCGCCGGGAACTTGTGGCCAATGTATCCCATGATCTTAAAACCCCTTTGGCAACGCTCCAGGGCTATATTGAAACTTTGCTCATTGAAGAAAACCGGCAAACCCCTGAGCAGCGGAGAGAATACCTTGAAACAGCTATTAAACATTGCCATCGGCTAAATACCCTTGTCAGCGAGTTACTTGAACTTGCCCAGGTTGAATCCGCCCAATACCAGATCACCCCGGAACCGTTTAACCTTGCAGAGCTAGCTAATGATATTCTTCATAAATTTTTTCTTAGGGCCAATGAAAGGCAAATCACCTTAGAACCAAAATTTCAGGATACCAACACTTTTGTTTTTGCAGATATTGCTTTGATTGAAAGAGCGTTTGAAAATCTTATTGAAAATGCACTTCGCCACACCCCTGAAAACGGTAGAGTTGTTGTGGAACTTATTACAGATCCAAAGATAATTGTATCTGTTTCAGATACAGGCCCGGGAATTCCAAAGGACCAGATAGAACATATTTTTAACCGGTTCCACAGGACCTCCGGCCAAACTGACACACCTCATGTCGGATTAGGTTTGGCCATTACAAGGAAAATAGCAGAACTTCATGGAAGTATTCTAAAGGTTAAAAGTACGCCTGGAAAGGGTACCTGTTTTTCTTTTACTCTTCCATCAGGCGAACAATAGGCCGGTAGATTAATAATCTTTCCGTATATAGACCTAACCAGGAAATAAAAAAGAGGGATAAACACCCTCTTTTTTAAATCAATTTGACTAGGTTTCTTTTTTAGATCATATCACAGATTCGGTCTTTATTTGCTTTGTCCAACCCAAGGATTTGTCTTGCCTCATCAGGAGCAGCAACATCTCTTCCAAGTTCCTTTGCTATTCTGACAATGGTTTCGACCAATTTTACATTTGATGCAAGTGACCCGTCAGGCAAATAAAGATTATCCTCCAAACCGACCCGGACATGTCCGCCCATTAAAATTGCTGCAGTAGCCAGGGGTATTTCGTTTTTACCGATACCGGCTACGGTCCAAGTGGAACCTGCAGGAATGCTTTCTGATAGAAATAGCAGATTTTTAATGCTGCCTGGCATGGAACCAGGTGCCCCAAGTACAAAATCAAAATGAAGCGGGCCTTTGAGATATCCTTTTTTCTGCAAAAAAACCGCATTGTTGATCATACCTGGTTCAAATACTTCAATTTCAGGTTTTACATCTGTTTCTTGGAAAACCTTTGCCAAAAATTCTATAAACTGTGGAGAATTTTCATAAATGATGCCAGGCAAATTATTTGATCCTGTGGTAAAGGACCCCATTTCAGGCAGCAATTTTACTGGAAATGCTCGATCTTCCCAATCTTTGCCAGCCCTTGCTCCTGTGGACAACTGTATAATCACATCAGGACTTGATTGTTTGATCAGCCGGACAGTTTCCTTGAAAATCTCAGGATCAAGACTTGGTTTTTCGTCTTTATCCCTTGCATGGACATGAAAAAGTGCAGACCCTGCAGCAGAACAGTCTTTTACATCCTGGGCAATTTGGTCAGGGGTGACAGGCAGGCTGGGATTCATTTTCTTGGTCGGTACATTTCCGGTCAGGGCCGTTGTAATGATAAGTTTTTCCACGGAGCAATCCTTATTTTAATTCGTTTTTACTGAACACTTTTTAAAGAAGCCAACAGCAAAATGTAATGATTGTTATTTTCCATAAAAACTAATGTAATAATCGTTGCAAGTCAAGTTTTATTTTGCTATCTTCCCTGCATATGATTACCTGCAAACAGGACACATTATAACATGACCACCACAGACTTTCTTTTCACCGGCATACCGAGGCCACAACTGACAGCCGCTCAGGGTAAGATATTAGATTACCTCATGTCGCATTTAGATGATGTGGCCTATATGAGCAGTGCGGAACTTGCCGAACGGCTTGGGATCTCCAATGCCACAGTGGTCAGGTTCAGCCAGCATATCGGATACAAAGGATACCTTGATCTGCAGCGCCATATCAGACAGGAAATTAAAACCCGGCTAAAGGTACCTGAAAGAGTTAAAAAAACGCCTCCCAATATCAGAAGTCCAAAAGATTTTCTAAATTCTGTGCTAAAAAGTGATCGCGAGAATCTGGACCATATGAGGAAAACCATCTCCGAAGATTTATTTGAAGCGGCTGTCAGGGAAATTCATTCACGAAAAGAAGTATGGGTTTTAGGACTTCGGTCCTGCCATGGTGCGGCTCACTATTTTTCCACCAATTTAAGATTTTTGTCCAGGCGCGTAAACCTGATCTCTTTGGATGCAGGTACCGTATGGAGTCAGATTCAACCAGGGCTTAACCCTGAATCTCTTTTAATAAGTATTACATTTCCCAGATATTGTACTCATACCTTAGATATTACAGATCAATTTTACAAAGCAGGGGCCAAAATTATTTCAATAACAGACAGCCAGACATCTCCTTTGGCTGCCATGGGCAGCTATGTTTTTCCCCTGCCCTTCTGGATAGATTCATTTTTTGAGTCTGCCACAGCCGTCACCAGTTTTTTAAATGCAATACTTGCATCGGTTTCCTTTATGGATGGCCGCAAAACAATGGACGGTCTACAGGCTTTGGAGCAAGTCTGGGAGGAAAAAAACGTATACAGCAATCAGACACAAACGGTATTGCCCACGTGGGCAAACCGACTAAAAAAAGAACAAAAGAAATAAGGATAAAAACATGGGCAAGGGCAAGAACATTCCCCGCAGTTTTTTGGCAGACAACCCATTGGCTGTGCGGGCACAAGGCATTTACATTTATGATGACAACGATAAAGATTATATTGACGGCTGCAGTGGTGCCCTGGTCTCAAACCTGGGCCATGGGGTAAAAGAAATCATTGATGATCTTTGCTCCCAAATGCAAACCCTGGAATTTGCGCACCCGTCAAGGTGGAACCAATCTGCTGCTGACGAAGCCGCAGATCTGATTGCAGAATTAACTCCTGGGGATTTGAATAACTGCTGGTTTGTTTCCGGCGGATCCGAGGCGGTTGAATCAGCTGTAAAGATGGCCAGACAGTATTTTGTAGAGCGTGACGGCCAGGACAGCCCAAAGCATAAACTGATCAGCCGAAATTGTTCTTATCATGGGGCCACTATCGGCGGAATGTCAATTGGTGGTTCTGCCGGCCGTGTTAAAACGTATATGCCGCTGCTCAACCCGTCTGCAAAACTGCCTCCCACCTATTTTTACCGAAAACCTGACAATATGACTGACCAGGAGTTTGGTGATTCTTGTGCAAATGCACTTGAAACCGAGATACTCAATCTTGGGCCTGAAAACGTTCTTGCGTTTCTTGCCGAACCCATTGTCGGCTCAGCCGGTGGTGCCATTGTCCCCCATGACGGGTATTGGCCCAGGGTCAGAGAAATTTGCGACAAATATGATGTCCTGCTTATAGCAGATGAAGTTATGACCGGTTTTGGCCGTACAGGAAAACCATTTGGAGTTAACCACTGGAATGTAGTCCCTGATATTATTGCATCTGCAAAAGGCATGGCAGCAGGATACATCCCAACCGGCGGTATTTTTGTCAAAGACGCCATAATCGAGGCTATCCAAAAAGGAAGCGGCGGATTTATTCACGGGCATACCTATAATGCAAATCCTTTAGCTTGCAGGGCTGTGGCAAGTGTACTCACCTATATCAAAAAGCATAATCTTATTGATCAGGTTGAAAAAAACGGTGAAGTGCTTGGCCATGGACTTGATTCAATTGCCAAAGACTCTCCTTTTATAGGTGATGTTAGGGGTAAAGGATATATGTGGGCCATGGAGATTGTTTCAGACAAAGAAACTAAAGTTCCGTTCAGCCCGGATCAAAAAGCAACAGCAAAAGTAATGAAAGCGTGTCTGGATAATGGGCTCATTGTGTATCCTGGCGGATGCCACATTAACGGTGTAGACACCAATATTTTTCTTATCGCCCCGCCTTTGGTTACTACTGAACAGGAAGTGGGGAAACTGTTAGACCGGCTTAATGACAGTCTAAAACAATTTTCAGGTGTGATGTCTGCCTAAAAAAGACATAGTACAAAAATGAAAAAGGCCCGACATGTAAACCAACATGCCGGGCCTTTTTCATTTTATTTTTAACGAGCCAATTAGTCCGTTTTGAGAACAGACAAAAATGCTGACTGCGGAATTTCAACCGATCCTACCATTTTCATGCGTTTTTTACCCTTCTTTTGCTTTTCAAGGAGCTTACGCTTCCTGGAGATATCTCCGCCGTAACATTTTGCAGTGACATCCTTACGGAAGGCTGAAATGGTTTCCCTGGAAATTATCTTTCCTCCAATGGCCCCCTGGATGGGAATCTTGAATTGCTGTCTTGGAATCTCATCTTTTAGTTTCTTGCAAGCAGCCCTTGCTTTTGCTTCAGCCTTATCCCTGTGAATAAGCATAGACAGGGCATCTACCCGTTCAGCATTAATGAGAAAATCAAGTTTGACAAGATCTGTTTCCTGGTATCCGGCTATTTCATAGTCAAATGAACCGTATCCCTGGGTTACGCTTTTAAGGCGATCGTAAAACTCATAGACAACTTCTGCCAGCGGAAGGGTAAATTTCATCTCCATCCGGTTAGATGTCAGGTACTGGTAATTGGTGCTGACCCCGCGGAATTCATGGCAGACCTGCATAACATTGCCCATATATTTGTCCGGAACAATAATTGAAGCATTGATGAACGGCTCACGGACCCTGGTAATCTCCATTGGATCAGGGTATTCGGTTGGGTTATCAATGATTTTAACTTCACCTGACGTATAGGTGATCTCGTATTGTACTGACGGCGAGGTTAAAATCAGTGAGATATTGTATTCCCTTTCCAGGCGTTCCTGGACAACTTCCAGGTGAAGCAGTCCTAAAAACCCACACCGGTAACCAAAACCCAAAGCAACAGAAGCATCTTTTTCAAAAATCAGGGATGCATCATTGAGTTTAAGTTTTTCAAGGGCTTCTGACAATTCTTCATAATCATCGGATGCCACCGGGTACATGGAGGAGAAGACCACAGGTGTGGGTTCCCTGAAACCGCCAAGGGCGTTATCGCACAGTTTGTCCGGCATGGTTACGGTATCACCGATTTTAACATCGGATATGGTTTTGATGCCTGCAATAAAATAACCGACCTGCCCGGCTGAAAGACGATCCTGGGGGTTTCGTTTTATCTGGAACAACCCCACTTCCTCCACCTTGTACTGGGCATTATTGGACATGAATTGGATCTTGTCGCCCTTTTGGATACTTCCTTCAAAAATCCTGAAGTGAACAATGGTGCCCCTGAATGGGTCATAATGAGAATCGAAAATCAAAGCTTTGAACTTGCCGGTATCTTCAACAGTCGGTGCCGGTATCCCGTCAACGATTGCCTGAAAAACTTTATCAACACCTGTCCCGACTTTTGCAGATACAAGCAAAGCCGTGTCAGAATCAAGCCCTAAATCCTCTTCGATCTGGTCTTTAACCCAATCAATCTCAGCGGACGGCAGGTCAATTTTATTTATAACAGGCAGAATCTCAAGCTCGTGTTCCATGGCAAGGTAAAGGTTTGCAAGCGTCTGTGCTTCTACGCCTTGGCTTGCGTCTGCCAAAATCAGAGCTCCTTCACAGGATGCCAATGCGCGGGACACCTCATAGGAAAAATCCACATGCCCCGGGGTATCAATAAGGTTGAGCAGATATTCTGTTCCGTCTTCTGCAATATAGGGCAAAGAAACAGTCTGGGACTTAATGGTGATACCGCGTTCCCGTTCAATGTCCATAGAATCTAAAATCTGGTCTTTCATGTCGCGGTCTTCAATTATTCCGGACAACTGGATCAGACGGTCTGACAAGGTTGACTTCCCATGATCAATATGGGCAATTATGGAAAAATTTCTAATATTGTTGTGGTTAACTTTCAATTGGGCTCCAAACTAAGAGTTGACAAATATCTTCCAAGTGGCTTATTTTGAGCCTATACATGTATCAATTGTGCCTTTAAGTGTCAAGATAAGGCGCTGCCGTTTCAAACCCCTTTCCGGGAGAAAACCATGGCACATACCATCCTCATTGTTGATGATGATATTGCGATAAAAGAATCTGTAGAAGAATATTTAACCCTGCTGTCTTACGAGGTAAAAAGTGCTGAAAATGCCAATGAAGCCATAGCAATATTAAAAAGTTTTCAACCTGATGTGGTATTAACTGACATCATGATGCAAGGGATGGACGGTCTTGAACTGACTCGGCTGATTAAAGGCGAATATGATGTAGATGTAATGGTCATGACCGGGTATTCGGCTGATTATTCATATGAAGAGGCAATTAAAGCAGGTGCCAGTGACTTTATTTTCAAGCCCTTCCGGTTCGAAGAGTTGGATCTAAGAATCAAGCGTGTTCTTCGCGAAACTGCATTTAAAAAAGAAAGAGCCAAACTGCTCGCAGAAATGGAACAGCTTGCCATCACAGATGCTTTAACAGGGCTTTATAACTCAAGGCAGTTTTTCCACCAGATCAAACAGGAAGTCAAACGGTACGAAAGGTATTCACGTCCTTTGTCTCTGCTCATCCTGGATATTGATTTTTTTAAAAAATACAATGACACCTGGGGCCATCTTGAAGGAGATAAGGTGCTTATGGGTATTGGCAGAATCATATCTTCTTGCATGCGTTCTATGGACACGGCTTACCGCTATGGGGGTGAAGAATTTGCCATTATCTTGCCTGAAACAGGATTGAAAAAGGCCTGTGTAGTTGGCGCCCGAATCAAGGACAACATTGCTCAAGAAGTGTTCGTTCCTGAAACCGAGGTAAAACAGTCTGTCACAGTGAGTATCGGAGCCAGTGAACTACAGCTTGGGGAGGACTTTACAGGTTTTATCAAGCGGACCGATAAAGCACTTTACAAATCAAAAGAGACCGGCAGGAACAAATTGACTTATTCATCCTGAACCGGTCTCCATTTCAATTTTTATTAAGACGTATTTTTTTAAACGAGAGAAAAACTTCCACGCCTTAAACCCTAAAAACAACTTGCTAATACTTAAACCTGTTATTGGGGATTAATCCGCATACTCAAATCAACTGACCTTGCCTGGTGAGTAAGTGCACCGCAGGAAATAACATCAACCCCGGTTGCAGCGATACCGTTCAGGGTGTCCAAGGATACATTTCCTGATGCTTCCACCACGGCTCTGCCATCAATGTAAGAAACCGCTTTTTCCATGGATTCAATATCCATGTTATCGAGCATAATAACATCTGCACCGGCTGTAACCGCCTGTTTAACTTCGTCTAAATTAGATACTTCCACTTCGATTTTCATTAAGTGTGATGTTCTTGAACGAACCAGGGCTACGGCCACTTCAATGGACCCTGCAACGGCAATGTGGTTATCTTTAATTAAAATGCCGTCGTACAAAGCAAATCTGTGGTTAAAACCACCGCCGGCACGCACCGCATCCTTTTCAAGGCTTCGCCATCCAGGAGTGGTTTTCCTTGTATCCACCAGTCTGACATTAGGATATTGCAATGTGTCAACATATTCGCGGGTCAAGCTGGCAACTCCGGACAACCGCTGCAGGAAGTTGAGCGCCACACGCTCAGCTTTTAACAAAGATAAAAGATCGCCCCGGGTTTCTAAAATCACCTCGCCTTTTTCAACTTTGAGTCCGTCTTTAAACCTTGGAAGGCAATCAATGTTAGGATCCACGATTTCAAAAACCCGACAGGCCACATCCATACCCGCAATAATGCAGTTTTGCTTGGCCAGGATAATACCTTTGCCTGTACGCGGATGGGGTAATATGCTTTCTGTGGTGATATCCCCAAGCCCTGAATCTTCAAACAGTGCCAAGCGGATAATCTGGTCAACCATATCCATGTAGGTATCCTTATGGTTATTTCATTTGCCGGATGCGTTCCAGGTTGGCAGATATTTTATCCTGCTTTTCCTGGAGTTCATCATGCTGAGCTTTAACTTTTGCAATAACAGCTTCAGGTGCTTTTTCAAGGAAACTGTCATTGTTCAGGCGTTTTTGTATGCCTGTCAATTCCTTTGTATTTTTATCCAGCTCTTTTTCAAGGCGTTTGATTTCTTTTTCAAAATCAATCACACCCTCAAGGGAAACAAAGCAAGTTGTATTGCCGGCAACAGTTGTGGCGGCAGACGTGGGCAAATTATCGGAATCACAAAAATAAAGGCTTTCCAATGTAGCCAGATTTGCAATGACGGATTTATTTTCGGCAATTAGCAGTTTTTCCTGTTCATCTTCCGTATTTGCCAATACTTTTATCTTCATAGAAGGCTGGATATTCATCTCTGACCGGATATTGCGGATACCCGAAATCAAGCTGAAAATGAACTCTGTTTTATCCTCTACATCCTTATCCCTCATATTGGCATAGGATTCTTCATCATAGGGGAAAGAAGCCTTCATAACTGACCCTTCGGTTGCAGGAAGGATATTGTAAATTTCCTCTGTGACAAATGGCATAAACGGATGAAGCATGGTCAGAATGTCTTCAAGCACTTTTGCCAAAACCGCCCTCGCTGTATCCCTGCGGGTAACCCCTTCTTTTTCATACAAAGCAGGTTTGGCAGTTTCAAGGTACCAGTCACAGAACTCATGCCATACAAACTGATAGGCTGCAGACGCAGCTTCGTTGAATTTGTATCCTTCAATGCCGTCTTTAACGGCTTTTGCTGTAGCTGCAGACCGTGATAAAATCCAACGCTCTGTCAATGAGAGTTTCTCTGTTTCAAAAGTTGTGTCTTTATCAGTAATGTGCATCAGGGCAAACCGCGCAGCATTCCACAGCTTGTTAACAAAGTTGCGGTAGCCTTCAACACGTGATTCAGACATCTTTACATCCCTACCCTGTGCTGCAAAGGCGGCTAAAGTGAATCTGAATGCATCTGCACCGTATTCCTCAATAACTTTAAGAGGATCAATTACGTTGCCTTTGGATTTAGACATTTTCTTTCCATGTTCGTCCCTGACCAGGGCATGGATATAAACGTCGTCAAACGGAACCTCATCATCCATAAAATGGATACCCATCATCATCATCCGGGCCACCCAGAAAAACAGAATGTCAAATCCGGTAACAAGGACATTGGTCGGATAAAATGTCTTGAGCAAATCTGTGTTTTCAGGCCACCCCATTGTGGAAAAAGGCCAAAGAGCAGATGAAAACCAGGTGTCCAGTACGTCTGTTTCCTGGACAATATCTTTTGATCCGCAGTCAGGGCAAGCAGTTGGGTCCGTTTCCTCAACAATCACAGCTTTACAATCCGGGCATTTCCATACCGGAATCCTATGTCCCCACCAAATCTGCCTGGAAATACACCAGTCACGGATATTATCCATCCATTCAAAATAGGTCTTGGACCAGTTGTCTGGTATGATCCGGGTTCTGCCGGAACGAACAGCTTGACTTGCTTTTTCTGCAAGGGGACCAACCTTTACAAACCATTGTTTTGAAATGGACGGCTCCACATCAGTATGGCAACGATAGCAGTTTCCTACACTGTGTTTTAACGGTTCCTTCTTTTCAAGAAGACCAAGCTCAGACAGGGCTTCAACAGCTTGTTTTCTACACTCGAACCGGTCCAGGCCTTCGAATTGTCCTGCACCATCTGTCATGATACCGCTGTCATCAATGACTTTAAGTTTTGTAAGCCCGTGTTTTTCACCAAGATGAAAGTCGTTTGGATCATGGGCAGGTGTCACTTTAAGAGCCCCGGTACCAAATTCGGTATCTACATAATCGTCACGAATAATGGGAATGGTCCGGTCAGTCAGCGGCAGAACAACTTCGGTTTCTACCATATCTTTGAACCTGGGATCTTCCGGGTTAACGGCAACCGCGGTATCGCCGAACATGGTTTCGGGCCGGGTTGTTGCAACAGTTAATCCTTTTTTCTGGTCTTTAAACGGGTACCGGATATAGTAAAGGTAAGCGTCTTTTTCTTCATACTCAACTTCGAGATCCGCCAGGGCCGTGCGGCATCTGGGACACCAGTTTATGATATACTGGTCTTCGTAGATCAACCCCTCTTTATATAATCGTACAAATACTTTGCGAACCGCTTCAGACAGCCCCTCATCCATAGTGAAACGTTCTCGGTCCCAGTCACAAGAAGCCCCTAAACGTTTAAGCTGGTTGATAATGGCTCCACCGGATTTTTCGCGCCAACGCCAGACTTCTTCGATAAATTCTTCACGGCCGAGTTGATCCCGGGTTTTGCCTTCAGCAGCGAGTTTTCGTTCAACAACATTCTGAGTGGCAATACCGGCATGATCGGTTCCAGGCATCCAAAGGACGTTGTAGCCAAGCAGGCGGCGATACCGGCACATGATATCCTGAATCACATTATTTAATGCATGGCCCATGTGAAGCACGCCTGTCACATTTGGCGGTGGAATAACAATGGAAAATGCGTCTTTATCGCTTTTGTCCGCGGCTTTAAAATAACCTTGTTCCTGCCAGAATGAATACCATTTTTCTTCTATACCTTTTGGCTCATATCCTTTGTCCAGAGAATCCGAACCCATAACACAACTCCTCAAACCCGTATTAATGAAAAAGGGGATTGCATCAATCCCCAAAAAATCCTGTTAAAATGACGGCTTAAAACTTAAGCACTGCCAATGTCGTCTAAATCTTTTTGCAATCCCGTCTTGATATCAGCGATTTCACGTTGAATCACTTTTTCCATTACTTCAAAAAGTATTTTTTCGATACTTTCTGAAAATTTTTTTTCAATCACCCGTTCAAGAGCGGCCTCAAAGGCATCCTGACTGACCTCAGGCAAATCAACTTCCTTATCAGCATCATCTCCGATGCCCAGATCGCTGATATCATCTTCTATAGTCAAGGGTGCGTCAGTGGGCTCGGATACATCTTCTCCGGTATCCACCTCCGTGAGTTCAATTATTTCCTGGTTTTCTCCTTCAGATGACTCGTCTGAAGCTAAATCAGTCAGCTCAATAATTTCATCATCATTATCGTGAACCATAATATCCTCACTCTTGTCCGTCTTAGGCGGTATTCGCCGTTTTTAATGAGATTAGAAAATTATCAGAGCCAAAGAAAAGTGTCAACATATCTTTATGCTCAAAGAAGGGCTAATCATTTAGCGGTCGCACTTAGGCACGTTTTCCGGAAAACGGGTTCCTGCTTATCTATTGTAATAACACGACAGCAGACTCAGAAGATAAACGTGCCAGCATATAGATATACGATGCCCTTTTTCACCAGGGTCAATCGAAAATTTATTTTGAGAGTTGCTGCAAACAAAGGGATATATTGCTGTGTGCGGACGGAGTGAGCATCGAAAACCCTAAAAATAAAAAAAGCCTTCAACCATCGTTGAAAGCTTGTTTTATATATGGTGCCCAGGAACAGAATTGAACTGCTGACACGGGGATTTTCAGTCCCCTGCTCTACCGACTGAGCTACCTGGGCACGTCGAACAACGGGAGTCTTATATGCCTTTTGGCCATTTAAGTCAAGTGAAAAATGAGATTCATGTTAAGAATTTATGTTTGTATTATGCCCCAAATCCCCGAGTAGATACTGCACCAAGCTAGCAGCACATATTGCTGCGGTTTCTGCCCGTAATACTCTTGGACCAAGGGAATAGGAGCAAAACCCAACGCTTTTGGCCCTCTCAACTTCAGTTGCCTCAAACCCACCCTCTGGCCCAATTAAGATAATGGCACTTTCCACATTTTTACCTGTAAGATTGGAAAAAGGATTATTTGATTCCTCCCAAAAGGCGATTTTATGTGCAAAATTATCCGCCATATCGAGCACCTGATCATAGTTCATAGGGTCGTATATCTTTACCAAGCGTGACCTGCGGCATTGCTTAAGGGATTCTTTTGCAATCGCCTGCCACCTTTCCATCTGCCTTGCTTCCTTTTTTGGGTTGGACAACGGAATAGACCGGGCTGAAAAAAAAGGAACCCATTGAGTAACGCCGAGTTGAGTTGCCTGTTTTATGATCTCATCCATTTTCTTGTGCTTGAGCATAGCTGTACAAAGGGTCAAGTTTAGCATGGATTCAGTTTCAGAACGCTTCACACTTGTAATTCGAGCCTCAATACTGTCTGGCTGGATTTCAAGGATCTCCCCTTTTAAATCGGTTCCCTCCCCGTCTGTCATGGACAGCGTCTCTCCGGGTTTAAACCTGAGTACACGCCTGATATGGTGAGCATCCTGACCGGTTATAGCAATTGTGTCTCCTAAAACCGATCCTGGTTTAATGATGAACTTTTGCATAAAAACTGCATCCTTTGCAAATTTGCCTGATGTTAAAGCTGTCTAACCGCAACAATATAGTATAAGAGCTGTTTGAACACCATGTTTTTGTCTTAATTCCGATGGCGAATCTGTTCTTGCCTATGGATTTATGATACATAAGGGCCCATGAACCCGATTAACCAAGAAAAAATTATTTTAGCTTCGGCATCTCCCCGCAGAAAAGAGTTAATGACCTGTGCCGGATTGCAATTTGACATTCATGTTGCAGATATTGACGAATCTGCTGTTGCATATAACGGCGACCCTGGTACCTATGTTAAAATTCTTTCAGAAAAAAAGGCACAAGTCATAGCCAAATCATTCCCTGGCGCATGGACTGTGGGCGCAGATACTGTCGTTGTTATTGACGATACAATCCTTGGCAAACCGGCCGATCGGAATCAGGCTGTTTCAATGCTAAACAGTTTAAACGGTAGAAATCATTCAGTATTTACCGGCTTCAGCGTTATCAGAGCTGACCGGAAACAGGTTGTGTCCAAAGCTGTTGAAACTACTGTTCGTTTTAAACAAATGCCACCTGAAGAAATTGGATGGTATGCTGATACAGACGAACCTTATGATAAAGCTGGCGGATATGGGATTCAAGGAATAGGCTCCTTTATGGTAAAAGAAATTTGTGGGTCTTATTCCAATGTGGTGGGGCTGCCGGTTTGCGAACTTATCGATACCTTGGCTAAGTTAAATGTGGTCAGGTTTAAGGATGCTTAAATATGCAAATTAAATCAAACATCGAACAGATTCAAAAAGAAATTGATCAAACTGCAGCTGGCTGTGGCCGTGAAACCGGAACGGTCTCTCTAATAGCTGTGAGCAAGCGAAAACCTGCTGATATGATACAGGCTGCGATTGATGCAGGCCATAAGGATTTCGGAGAAAACTACATCCAGGAGGCCATGGAAAAAATTGACCATCTTGGAAAAGACAGCGCAACTTGGCACTTTATCGGCCATCTCCAATCCAATAAAGCCAAGTTTGCTGTTAAGTATTTTGATCTTATCCATACGGTTGACAAAGTTAAGCTGGCAAAAGAAATTAATAAGCAGGCTGCCAAAATAGATAAAACACAGGATATACTCCTTCAAATTAACATAGCCGAAGAGGAAACCAAGTCCGGCGCCAAAGCTGAGGATGTGCTCGATCTTGTCAGGAAAATAAGCGAGTTTGACAACCTTTCTTTAAAAGGACTTATGTGCATGCCTCCATTTTTTGCAGACCCAGAAGATGCTAGAGATTATTTTAAGGCCGTAAAAAATATAAGTCTTGCTATTGAAAAAGAGAACCTGCCTAATGTCTCCATGTCCCATCTGTCCATGGGGATGAGTAATGATTTTGCTGTTGCCATTGAAGAAGGTGCAACCTTTGTTCGTGTTGGAACTGCTATTTTTGGGAGCAGAGATTGAAAGTATTACTCCATACCTGCTGCGGCCCGTGCACCATCTATCCATTGGAAGTGCTGCGGGGCATGAATATCGATGTTATGGGTTACTTCTATCGCCATAATATCCATCCTTTTTCAGAATGCCTTAAAAGGGAAGAAACCTTGAAAGCCTATGCGGCAGATATGGATCTGAAAATGATCTGGCAGCAAGGGTATGAGCTTGAAGAGTTCCTGCGCTCGGTTACTTTCAGGGAAAAAAACAGGTGCAAATATTGTTATCATGCCAGGTTAAAAGCAGCCGCCTTGGTCGCTAAAAAAGGAAAGTTTGACGGCTTTTCCACCACCCTGCTCTACTCGAAATTCCAGAATCATCAGGCCATCATTGAGACAGGGCAAGCATTAGGAAAACAGTACGGGCTGAAATTTATTTACCAGGATTTCCGGGAAGGGTGGAAACAGGGCATTGAAACCTCAAAATCACTGGGTATGTATCGCCAGCAATATTGCGGATGTATTTACAGTGAAAAAGAAAGGTTTTACAACGCGAATAAAGAAAAACCGTCGACTTAGTTCGGTGTTTTTCTCTTTTTAATCTGATTGTAAATCGAAACGATCTTTCTGTCTGCTTCGTTAAGCCGTTCTGCAATAATTGAAAACAGATGCTTGGCTACATCCGGGTATTTTTCTATAATCTCCCCCAGTTTGTCTCCTGGAAAACGTTTTACCTTGGAACGCCCCTTTGAGACAATGGAAGCTGATCTTGGGATTCCGGTTATGGCGGACATTTCACCGAAATAGTCTCCTGGTTGGGTGATTTCAGCGATCATTTTCCCACCTTTAACAACGTAGACCGAGCCCTGAACGAGTTTGAAGAAATCAATGTCCGTATTGCCTTCCCGGATGATAACGTCTTTATCTTCGTATTGCTCCACATCAGGGTTAACCAGGTAAGCCGGCAGCGCTTCTTTGGTAATCGTTGTCTTCTTTAACACCTCGTCCAGCGACGTTTCTGCGGATTGTATCTTTACCAGACCAGCATCCCTCAGGGTAACCATGCCTTCTGAAATCGCCACTTTGCGAAGCTGATCTTCAGGTACCTCTGCAGATATGGCTTTTCCAACTTCGTCGGTGACTTCCATAAGTTCGTATAGCCCGACCCGGCCTTTATACCCGGTACCATTGCAATGGGAACATCCCTTTGGACCGTAGATTGTTAACTCGTCCAGTTCATTTTTATCAAACCCGTACATCTCCAGATCTGCAGGATTATGTCCGGTTACTTCCTGCTTGCATTCCGGGCACAAGCGCCGTGCCAAACGCTGGGATAATACCATGGTTACAGAAGATGCCAGCATATAAGAAGGAATACCGATATCTGCCAAACGGCCAATGGTTGACGGGCAGTCGTTTGTATGGAGCGTGGCAAAAACCAGATGACCAGTCATCGCTGCTTTGATGGCGATCTCTGCCGTGTCAATGTCACGGATCTCACCTACCATGATAATATCCGGATCCTGTCTTAGAAAAGCTTTGAGTGCTGCAGCAAATGTCATGCCCACTTCTTCTCTTACAGGGACCTGGTTGATCCCTTTAAAATTGAACTCGACCGGATCTTCTGCAGTAAGGATTTTGATATCATCTTTGTTGAGCCGGTTAAGGATAGAGTAGAGAGTGGTCGTTTTACCCGAACCTGTAGGTCCTGTAACTAAAAGCAGGCCATAGGGCCTTGAAATACACCGCTTGAGCATATCAAAGGTACTGGCTTCGAATCCAAGCCTTGTCAAATCAATGCTCAGGGCACTCTGGTCAAGGATACGCATAACAATACTTTCCCCGAACAGGGTCGGCAAGGTTGACACACGGAAATCCACCGATTTTTTCCTGCCGAATTTAAGCTTGATTCTGCCGTCCTGGGGTATGCGTCTTTCTGCAATATCCAGTGACGCCAATATCTTCACACGTGAGATAACCGCATTCTTAATAGACAATGGCAAGTTCATCGCTTTGTACATACCACCGTCCAGACGGTACCTGACCTGGAAGGATTTTTCAAAAGGCTCAATATGGATATCTGAAACACCGTCATTGATTGCTTTGGTCAGTATACCGTTAACCAGCTTGATGATGGGGGCATCCGATGCCATGAACTCATCCTGGCCATCATCAAGTTCAACAGTACTGACCTCAACTTCTTCAGCTGCCTCGGAAACCAGTGACCCAAAGTCATCAACAGAAGTAACAGGTTCATCATCTTCTGCTTCATCATCAAAATGAAGAAAGCTTTTGTATTCTTCATCAGATATTTTATAAAAATCGCGATAGGCCTGGATGATATCATTTTCAGTAGAAACGCTTACCTGAATGTTCTTACCCGTCTTTTTTCCAAGGTCCTCAACCACATCTGTATCAGTGGGTTCGGCCATGGTGACCATGAGATCATCCCCACTAAGTTTAAGGGGAAAAACAAGGTCAGTTTTTGCTGTTTCGTATGGTAGAACTTCAAAAGCAGCCTTATCCGGTTTTATCTCTGAAAATTTTACAACAGTATAATTGTAAAGTCGGCCAAGGACATTGATCACAGTATCCGGATCTATATATCCTTTGTGCAGCAGTATACTTGAGAGTCGCTCCTGGGTTTTCTTCTGAACGCTTAGGGCTTCGCTGAGCATGGTACTGGTGATCTGCCCTTCTTTGGACAGAATTTCACCTATTTTGACTTTGCCTGCCCCTGACTGATCTTTTATTGTGGATTTGAGGCTGGATCCGGTTTTCGATGCTGCGCCGTTTGCCATAGGTTATCCCGATATATTGTAACTTAAGTTACTGGTCTTCAGTTTTTTTATAGTTCTTTACAACACGAATACCTCCGGCAAGAACCAATAGAAATCCAAGAAAATAAAAACAGAACTTAACTACCCCTATTTTATCTTTGAAAAATTCTATGGTTTCTACCTGGGGTATTACTTCGGGTATCCTGAAGAAAACTCCGATACCCACGGCTATTAAAACTATGCCATAATAGAATGTAAAGTTTCGTTTGTCCATCTTAATTAGCATCCTTCCAGTTCCGACAGCTGCCGGTCATATTCTTTTTTTATGTCATCAGCTTTATCTGATTTTTCTTCTAATGATTCAAATAATTTGTCAATATCTGTTTCTAATTTAGCAAGTTCCTTGGAAAGGGCCTGTATCTTTGAACCATCCTGGCCGGTAGAGGCATCAAGCAACTCCTGGTTTACTTCAGCCAGTCTATCTTCTTTGCTTTCTATCTCATTTTCAATTTTTTCAATATCCCTGTTCAAGGGACCTAACTGCTTTGATTTGGCAACTACTAATTCAGATTTTTTCTTGCGCAGATCTTTTTTAGACAGGCTGGTGGCTTTGGGCTTTTTTACCGGTCCCAAATCTTCATCTTCCCACCCTTGTTTTTCTAAAAACTCATGGTAAGTGCCTTCGAACACCTCTATGCCATGGGATTTAAAAACCACAAGGCGGTTGGCCAGGGCATGGAGAAACATTTCATTATGTGTGACAAGCACAACAGCCCCGTCGAAATGATTCAAGGCTGCCACAAATGCATCACACGCTTCGATATCCAGATGGTTGGACGGCTCATCTAAAAGCAGCAGGTTTAAAGGTTTGATCAGCAGTTTGCCCAACATCACCCGGGCTTTTTCACCACCGGAGAGTACTGATATTTTTTTTAATGCGGCATCCTGTTCAAACATCATTGCACCGCAGATATTCCGGGCAGCCTGACGTTCTGTATCCGGATGTGCATGAAGTATTTCTTCTTCAACTGTAAAGCCAGGATTTAAAGACTGGACATTTGTCTGTTCAAAATATCCGTATTCAACTCCAGGGTTCGGTTTGACCCATCCGGTATGTGAAACCAAACTCTGGTTTAGCAATTTTAGAAGGGTTGTTTTTCCTTTACCGTTTTTACCAATGACGGCCACGCGGTCCCCGGGATAGACAGTTAGGGAAAAGCTTTGGATCAGATCATGACCTTTTTCATAGCCAAATGTCAGATCTTCGGCTGTCAGTACCTGTTTTCCGGCAAATGGAAGGCTGTTAAAAGAGAATTCCAGGTTTTTTAATTCAGCTAATTTTTCTTTATTTTCAAGCTTTGACAAGGTCTTTACCCGTGACTGGACCATGTTTGCAAGTCTTGCTTTTGCCCGGAACCGCGTGATGAACTGTTCTATTTCTTTTTTGCGTTTGGCCTCATTGACACGGGTTTTCTCGTAAATTTCCTCATCCTGGGCAACCTGCAGATAATATTTTGACGTGTCTCCCTGAATCTTTCTCATTTTCCTGCGATGGATACCCACTATGTGAGTTACCACATTATCCATAAACCCACGGTCATGGGTTACCAGCAAGACTTCTCGTGGCCATGAGATAAGAAACTGTGTAATCCAGCGAATAGATGTAATGTCAAGGTAATTGGTAGGCTCATCAAGAATCAAAAGATCGGGCTCTGAGACCAACACCTTTGCAAGATTGAGACGGACCTGGTACCCGCCGGAAAACTGCATGGGATCTTTTTTCATCCCCTCATTGGTGAACCCGAGACCTGCCAGGATTTTTTCGGCTTTCCAGAAATGATCCCGTTCATGCTCAGGCAGCCCAAGCATTGCCTCTTCTAAAACAGCTGCTTTTTCAAATCGAATATGCTGGGACAGTACGCCGACCCGATAACCGGATGGTATTGAAATACGCCCCTCATCAGGATGATCGGTTCCTGCTATCATGTTCAACAAAGTGGTTTTGCCGTGGCCGTTGCGCCCGACAAGACCAATCCGTTCACCCGGGTTGATCTGCATCCCTGTGTTTTCTAGTAAAACCTGGTCTGCGAACCCTTTTGAAATGGATTCAATATTCAACATCTGTCTTTTGTATCCTGTATCCCATCATTGACTGCCGCACACCGGCAGCTAACGAAAAATAGGTATCATAACACTGGAACAGATATTTATAAATACAAGATTTTACTTGACTTGATTTTTGCTTTAGTTCTAAAGAATATAATTTAACGATAACCTATGATCACACACAATTTCAGAGGACAAAATGACCAAGTACATTTATGAATTCGGGCCAGAAAAGACAGATGGAGATGCCGGACAGAAGAACCTTCTGGGCGGAAAAGGCGCCAACCTGGCTGAGATGGCAAAACTTGGCCTTCCCGTTCCCCCGGGCTTTACAATATCCACCGAGTGTTGCAATCATTATTTTGATCTAAACGGCCGTTTTCCAGATACCCTTGAAGCCGAGACCCTCAAAGCCATGACCAATATCGAGGCACAGACCGGAATGATTTTTGGTGATCCGGAAAATCCCCTGCTTGTCTCCTGCAGGTCCGGTGCAAGAAGTTCCATGCCAGGAATGATGGAAACCATCCTTAATGTCGGCCTTTGTTCTGCTACCATCCCGGGCCTTATTAAAAAAACAGGAAATGAATGGTTTGTGTATGACGCATACCGTCGCCTGATCATGATGTATTCTGATGTGGTTATGGAAAAGGCTGAACAGGTTCAGCCCAAAGACGGTATGGGAATCCGGCTTAACCTTGAGATGATGATGAATAATCTCAAAAACGACAAGGGGTATGACAACGATACTGACATATCTACAGATGATCTAAAATCCTTATGTGAGCGTTTCAAAAAAAAGATTCGAGAAGATTTGGATGCGGACTTCCCGGATGATCCCAAAGAACAGCTTATGGGCTCCATTGGTGCTGTTTTCAAAAGCTGGAATGGTAAACGTGCTGTTTCATACCGTAGAATAGAACACATACCTGACAATTGGGGAACTGCTGTAAATGTGCAAGCCATGGTATTTGGTAATATGGGCGACACCTCTGCGACTGGCGTTGCGTTTACAAGAGATCCTGCCACCGGCGACAACAAGTTCTATGGAGAATGGTTAATCAATGCCCAGGGTGAGGACGTGGTCGCTGGAATCAGAACCCCGAATCCGTTGAACAATGATACCAAAAACAACCAGAACGAGCACCTTGACTCTCTTGAAGAGGCAATGCCCAAGCTTTATGACCAGCTTTTTGAAATCCGCAATCTTTTAGAATCTCATTACAAAGATATGCAGGACATTGAGTTCACCATCCAGGAAGGCAAATTATACATGCTTCAGTGCAGGGTTGGTAAGCGCACAGCGACAGCCGCACTGAACATGGCTATGGACATGCTTGATGAAGGCACCATTGATGAAAAGACAATGGTATGCCGTCTTGATCCAAAAATTTTAGATGACATGCTCCACCCCATTGTAGATCCGGCGGAAGAAAACACGGCTGTCCGTGTAGCAGAAGGTTTACCTGCAGGACCTGGCGGTGCTTGGGGCCAGATCGTTTTTACTGCAGAAGATGCTGTGCGTTGGGCAAAATCTGACAAAAAAGTCATCCTGGTTCGTGAAGAAACCAATCCTGAAGATATTGAGGGAATGAGGGCTGCTTCTGCAATTCTTACTGCTCGCGGCGGCATGACATCCCATGCAGCTTTGGTTGCAAGAGGATGGGGCAAATGCTGTATTGTTGGCGCAGGAGCCATTAAACCCGACTTTGAAAACAAAGAGCTGAGAGTCGGCACGCGCGTTTTTAAAGAAGGGGACTTTTTCACTCTCAATGGCACCAAGGGGATTGTTTATGACGGACGTCTTAAAATGAAAGATGCCTCTGAAAATCCTAAATTCCAAAAATTCATGGCAATTGCCGACAAATACCGGACCATGAAAGTCAGAACAAATGCTGATACACCTGATGATGCTAAAACAGCTCTTGAGTTCGGTGCCCAAGGTATTGGTCTGTTCAGAACAGAACATATGTTCTACGGTTCTGACTCTGATCGGCCCTTGTTTCTGCTTCGCAAAATGATTTTGAGCAAAACATTAGAAGAACGACGCACCGCCTTAGATGAGCTTTTTCCATTTGTTAAGGAAGAGATTAAAGCCACCTTGGAGGTCATGGACAACCTGCCTGTGACCATGCGTCTTCTGGACCCGCCTCTCCATGAATTTGTCCCCCAGTCTGAAGAAAACCAGCAGGAAATTGCAGACGCCTTGAGAATTGACATTGAAGAGATTGCAAAACGCAGCGAGCACCTTATGGAATCTAACCCCATGATTGGTCACAGGGGGGTAAGATTGGGGATCACTTATCCTGAAATTACCAGGATGCAGGTAAAAGCCATTTTCGAAGCATGTGCTGAACTCGTGGTTGATGGTAAAAACCCATTGCCGGAAATCATGGTACCTGTCACCTGCAACGAAAAGGAACTTGCATTTACCAATAAAATAGTAATGGAATGTTATAAAGATGCTCTTGCTAAATACGAAAGAGAATCTTTGCCTTATATGTTCGGTACGATGATCGAAATCCCGCGGGCTGCACTAATTGCCGACAAAATGGCTGACTATGCCCAGTTCTTTTCTTTTGGCACTAACGATCTGACCCAGATGACCTTTGGGTTTTCCAGG
Organism: Desulfobacterales bacterium; assembly: GCA_022361535.1. The sequence goes on along the minus strand of JAKSAU010001119.1, from coordinate 23,368 downwards.
GATGATATAGGATCATTCATGAACGATTATATCGATAATGCGATATTAAGTTCAGATCCGTTTGAAACCCTTGACCAGGAAGCTGTGGGAAGTTTGATTACGACTGCAGTCGAAGGCGGACGCAAAACCCGGCCTGATATAAAACTTGGCATCTGCGGTGAGCATGGCGGAGACCCTGAATCAGTTGTTTTCTGCCATAAAGCCGGATTGACCTATGTATCCTGCTCACCTTACCGTGTTCCTATTGCGCGGCTTGCCGCAGCCCAGGCTGCGATTATGTATCCATGATGCTGCATTAACACCAAAATTTCTATATTAAAAGGCCTGATCCCTAAAATACGGATCAGGCCTTTTTAGCTTTAAGTGTAAGCCAATCATTTGGCTTTATAACGCTTCTCAAAAAGATATGTCACTATAATACGGGTCAATTAATTGTCTATAGCATTCTCAAATGAAGGGTGCCGCTTGATCACTTAGGCTCGTTTGTTCTAAGAAGACGGCATCAGGCGTATTTTTTATAAAAAAATTCGGCAGCCGCGTCTTAGAATAAACGGGTCGGTATTTGTAATCGGAAATTTACTATCAAAACTGGTACAAAGAAAAAATCAGTCCACGTCGACCCAATAACGGCTCCATGGACATCTTTCCTTGTAAGGATACCGGATAAGCTCGGTTCCAAGGATACGGAAATCCTTTTTTCGGATCGTATAATAGGAAACGACTGACTTGCCTCCAACTTTTCGAACTGCCACTGCAGGATATAAGGTTTTGTATTCACCTTCCACAAAACATTGAACCGCTCCGGTCAGAATATGCATACCCGATTCGGTTTGGATGTTGTGAAGATTGATCATGGTAATGGTGAATTCTTTGCCTTTGAAATGATTTACAGCATCTGTCCTGGTTAGCTCACATTTTATAAAATTCTTAAAGCCTGCTTCATACTCGTAAAACGCTTCTTCCTGGGCAAAAACAAGGCTGGTTAATAGCAACAGAGCAAGGAATCCTGCAAAAATTGATTTAGGCATATTATCCATTGGCTTTCATGGGCTCGACGAGTTGTTTTATGGTGTTTTGAAGGTTATCCAGGGCGACTGACTTGATTATGACCGTACCAGCCCCTGAAAATTTTGATAAATATTGTTCTTTTGTCTTTTCATTGTTGTAACCGGTTTCCACAAGTATGGGAATCTGGTGATCAATTTTAAGCAGATTGTTGATAAACGCTTCGCCTCCCATACCGGGAACATCATGATTGGCAATAATCATTTTAAATTTTTCAGGTTGATTTCGAAAAAGGTGTAACGCCTGCTCTCCATCCCTTGAAATCATTGCTGTGTAACCCATACGGTTAATGACTGATGTCATCAGATTGCTGCGTTTGGTGTTGGAGTCAAGCACCAGAATATGGCGGTCCCCATGTAGAATCCGAGCACCTTTAATAGGAGACTTGGACGTGTTGGCCAGTATACCGTCAGCTCCGGGTGCCCATTTTTGTCCGTTAAACGGATGAATCCGGGTAACCTCGATTTCAAAAACCCTGGAAGAAATAAACGCATCGTTTTGATCCTCAGGCACTTTTACCATAAAATTTTTATCTTCGGCGATGTAATGCCTGAGCCATCTGCGATAATCAGGATTACTCCCTGATAATATCAACAGCTTTGGGCCGGCGTTAGACCGCACTTGTATGGAATGGTAAATAACAGGTTGTTTTGAATATTCCTGTCCTGTCTCATTGTAATGTTCTTCAACGAATTCAACCATAAAATCCCTGGCCGGGCAGGTTGTGGTAATCATCAAAATTGAAAGGACAAAGACAATATAGCGTATCATATTCATTCCCCGATTCGGTTATATATGAATAGATATCGGTTTATCCCCCGTGTTTCTTGATACCGGATTATATTTTTAGACAAAGAAACCCAAAAATTCGCTAAAACGCAGAAGAGTTTTAGTCCTACAACAAGATCCATGATGATAAAAACAAAATGATATACAATAAGCCAAGAATGAGAATAGACTTTTTATAGTCGGTTTTGCGCCTGGCCCGAAATAATGCCAGCCACAACCCGGCTACACTTACTGCAAGACCTGCTCCAACCACGTAAACCAGATAACGGATATATTCCTTGTCCCAATAGGTCCTCAGGTTTAACTGGTAGAACCGGTCAAAAAAAGTTTCAAATTCAGGTTGAGCCCGATGAAAAACCAATAGAGCAATAAGTATCCCTGCCCAGGCAAAAAAGTTCAGCCAAATAAAGAGCCGAGACCAGATATCCTTATACTTCCTGCGTTCGTTAAATGTCTGCTTCGGGTCGATGCCAGTTCCTTGGAAATATGCTGTTCTTTTTTTATATTTACTTTCTTTTTTGCTTTATATTATTATTTATCCATGAATTCCATAGTTCTTTCCAAAAAGCAGTTTCGCGAACTAAAAGATATGGTTTACAGCATTTCAGGCATCAACCTCCACGAGGGTAAGCTCGAACTGTTAAAATCAAAAATCGCTAAACGAATGCGGGTAACCAAAAAAAATTTCAAGGACTATTTGACCTATCTTAAAAGCAACGAACAAGAAGTGGTTGAATTCATTGATACGGTTACCACAAACCATTCTTTTTTTTTCAGGGAAAACAACAGCCTTTCGTATATTGTCAGCAAGCTTGCCCAACACAAAGATGCAGGGAAGCGGCCTTTTAAAATTTGGTGCGCGGCATGTTCAACAGGAGACGAGCCATATTCAATTGCGGTGCAGTTGGCTGCTCAAGGGCTTTTATTCTCTATTTTCGCAACAGACATATCTCACACGGTTCTTGCGACAGCCAGGCGCGGCATTTACAGAACCGATAAAATAAAAAAAATTCCAACACCCCTGCTTCATACGTATTTTCAACAAGGGTCTGGAAAATACAAAGGGTTTGTCCGCATTAAAAAAGAGATCGCAGCCAAAGTCCATTTTGATCGCTTTAACCTAGTGACGGACAATATTTCTTCTTCAATACAGTTTGATGCTGTTTCCTGCAGGAATGTCATGATTTACTTTGACCCGCCTACCAGTGAAAGAGTCGTCACTAAGCTTTACAATACCATCCGGCCAAATGGATACTTTGCCATCGGCAATGCCGAAAGCCTGATGAATATGAACCACAAATTTAAGTCTGTTCCTAAAATTCCAAGCCTTTATGTTAAGTAAACCAAAGTCTTTTATCCGGCACAGCCTGTATAAAACATCGTTAATGATTGCATGATCATAGGTTTGTGCAGCTTAACTTCGGATGTGGGCATTTTCTTTAAACCTGCGCGTAATCATCTCAATGATTTCTTCGGCGCTGGTTTCAATCGGTTTACTGCTGACATTGATCATGGAGAAGCCTTTGGTGATGTAATACTTTTGGGCATGACGAATTTCCTCTTCAATGTCCTCCTTGCCTGCATAAGAATAAAGATCTGTTGCTCCCAGGCTTTCTTGACGCATCTTTCTATGAGACAATAATTGCTGGCTATTAATGTTTAAGGCAATGACCCTGCGCCGATCAACATCATCAAGTGTCTCTGGCATTGGCACACCGGGTACAAAAGGGATATTTGCCACTTTCCACCCCATAACCCCCATATACATAGACAAAGGTGTTTTGCCGGCTCTGGACAGTCCGACCAAAACAATTTCAGCATCTGTAAGGCTATCAGGATTTAGACCGTCATCGTGGGCAAGTGCAAAATCAATAGCAGAGACTTGCTGCAGATCGACCTGATGGATTTCCCGGTAAAGACCGGGTTTTTCAAGAGGCGGCTCATCAAGAAAGGTTTCAATTTTTGAAATAATCGGCCCCATAAGATCAATGGTGACAATATGGTTTTCGATACCTTTCCTTGTAAGATACTTTCGAAGCTTTGAATCTACAATGGTATGAACTATAAGACTTTCTATATCCTTGACCTTATCAATTAGGCCGTCAACCTGGCTTTCGGTCCTGATATGCGGCATTTTCACCACAGTTATATCGGTATCCGGAAATTGGACAAGAGTTGATTCAACCAGATGAAACGCATTAATCCCTTCTCCGCATGATGCAATATAAATCATTTGGAATTTGTTTGAGGCAAGTTCGTCTATCATAAAATAAGGCCTTTATCACGTGAGGGTTTTAAGTTATAAAAAAGACAAATACAAAAACCTTAAAAAAGAGTCAAACAAAGAATATGGGACACAATCACAAAGGCAACTACGCCAAAAAGCATCCTGACGCCAAATTAAACCCTGAAACACAAGGCCCGATACAAGATGCCACACGTGACGGGCTTATGTTTTGTGCCTCTGCTCATCGTATTGCCAAAAGTTTGGGATTTACCCCGGGGGAAATTGGCGTTCAGGCAGATCTTCTTGAACTTAGGATTGCCAAATGCCAACTTGGCTTGTTCGGTTACGCACCCAATAAAAAGAATCTTGACCCTGATGTAGTGATTTCAGATGACCTTCAGGCGCAGATTCTCAAAGCCCAAACCGACGGCAGGATTGACTGTCTGACCTGCTGGAAACTTGCATCTAAACTGAACATTTCCAGAATTGATATGGGATCAGCCTGCGAAAAACTTGAAATAAGAATCAAGCCCTGCCAGCTAGGCGCATTTTAAGGCGAGTGTATCGTGGTTGTTGGCGTCGGCACAATAAAGCTCAAACTTTATGGCGTAGCCTCCCTTAAGGCAAAGCGAAAGATTGTAAAATCCATGATCGGCCGGTTATCAGCCAAATTCAATGTTTCCATTGCCGAGACAGGATACAACGACAGCCATGAATGGGCCCAGATCGGTTTTGCCATGACAGGTAATGATTCACGGATAATCAACGGTAAAATCGATAAACTATTCAATATGGCAGATGATATGGGATTGGCCTACATTGCAGATACAACTTTAGAGATTATTCATTTTTAACCTAAGTTTTCCTGATCTAAATTTTCGGCTTTCTTTTTAGCCTTCTTTTTTCTCCTCTTTTTTTGCTTTTTAAGACGGGCTATTTTTTGTGCAGCCTTATCCGGTAAACCAAATTGGTCAGTTTCAATTTTTTCCACCAGGCTGCGAAGGGCAACAAACCGATTAAGGTGTTGGGATCTGTGTTTACCCACTTTAATATTTATTCCGGTGGGAATATGGGTTAAAAATACAGCTGAAGATGTTTTATTGACCTTCTGCCCTCCCCGGCCAGAGGCTTTAATAAATTTCTCCTTGATATCTCCTTTTTTAATACCTAAACGATTCATCTTGTTTTCAAGGGCTGCGATTTTTTTCTTATCAGGTCCCAAAAGGTATCTCCATACAAACGATCTTTACCGTTTACATTCCTTGTTTCATCTACTATGACTTGAGAATCATATCAAAAAACAATTCACAGATATACACAGGAATCCCGATATGGGATATGGATTTAAAAAATGGGGGTGGGTGCTTTTTCTTTTAACTGGTGTGCTCTATGCGCAAACATGTCCTGCCTTGCCTCCTGCCACCAATAAATACATTGCCATTCGCTCAGAAGATCCCTCAGATTCAAAAACAACTCTATTTTTACCATATATCTTTCCTTCGGATTCCATGGGTACAACCTTTGGGGCCGGTGCGGCTGTCAAAGGATACCATCAAAAACAACTGCTTTTCGGTGTAACCATTTTCGGCAGCACCGATGCAGCCGGAGGGGTGGTGGCAGGGATGTGGGACTACCGGCTTCCCTGGCTTGACAATCTTTATTTTTCAGCACTTGGTTCAGCCGGGTATTATCCACGACAGCGTGCATATACAAGTAACGGACGAACCGGAGATGATGCAGAAGCAGGCGGAAACGATTCCAGAAAAAATGATTTTATTGAACATGACGGGTTTGATAAATGGTTTGACTATAAATTTGAATACGTATTTCCGATCGGGGGATTAGGCAAACGCCGTATTGTTACTTACCATCTATATGACGGTATATTAAAATCAGGTGCCACAGGCGGTGATGTTTGGAACCCCATGACCTCCGGGATTACCACTTTGGTAGTCAAGCAGTCTAACAGATATCAAAGTTTCAACACTGACACAGGGACTGTATCAGGAACAATCCATCCAATAGAAATTGGACTTCGCTACGATAATACGGATTTTACCCCGAACCCAAGCAAAGGAAGCTCACAGTACATTGGTCTCACCCATGATTTTGGATGGGCTGGTTCTGAATCGTCCTGGACCTTTGTAGAGTTAGAAGTAAGCAAATACTTTGATTTGGGCCCTTCTGCCACTGCAAGGCAAAGGGTTATCGCTTTGAACGGATGGACAGGCGATACAATATCTTATAGCGCAGAATCCGGCAGCAGCGGAGATATCATCCGTCAAAACCATGCCCCTTTTCTTGCAGGTGCACGACTGGGCGGTTTTTGGCGGATGCGCGGGTATGATGCCAACAGGTTTAATGACAGATCAGTCATTTATACTTGCGCTGAATACCGTCATACTCTGGTTAAAAACCCTATCAGTAATATTTCCTGGCTTCGATTTTTGCAACTGGACTGGTTTCAGTTGGTTGGATTTATTGAAGGCGGCAGAGTCGCAAGTAAATACAATGCCTCCACTTTGTTTTCCAATTGGAAAAGGACATTGGGTTTGGTCTAAGAGCTATGGTTGCAGGTGGTATCGTACGGCTGGACTATGCATATTCTGATGAGGGAAGCCATGCCTGGTTCATGGTAGGCCAACCTTTTTGACGTTTACTGAAATCAAAATAAACGGCTCGTTAAACAGCGTCTAATATATCTCTGACTCTTTCTGACAACTTTTTAAGAACCAAAGGTTTCATCATCACTGAGTTAATACCAATCGATTTCGCAAGCTCCGGGGTCATTTTTTCACTGAATCCTGTGCACAAAATTATGGGAATATCATTGCGAACAGCCCGCATTTCTTTAACCAAACTGTCTCCCTGCATTTTGGGCATGGACATATCCGTAATGACTAAGTCAAATTTTTGGGGAGACGCCTTAAACGTCATTAGCGCTTCTACCGGATCTGTCAGAGCGGTTACATTGTATCCTGCACGCTCTAAAGCAATCGCTTCCATTTTAAGGATAGCCTCTTCATCATCAACAATTATGAGGTTTTCTTTGCCCCGGGTATAGGCTTGCAATTTAGCTGCATTATTATCAATTGACGCCGTAACAGTTTTAACCGGGAAGTAGACTCTGAATTCACTTCCATGTCCGGGCCTGCTTCGAACCTTTATCATTCCGCCCATATTCTCCACAATCCCGTGAACGACTGACAGCCCCATTCCTGTGCCTTTTGCTTTTTCCTTGGTGGTAAAAAAAGGATCAAATATTTTTTCTACGACATCAGGAGCCATTCCAATTCCAGAATCCTTAACAGATAGACAGATATAGCAACCGGGTTTGAGTTGGCTTTCAGCGCCAGGTTGTGACTGAATATCCAAAGAGGTAACCTTAAAAGCAATCTCCCCGCCTTGATCTTCCATGGCGTGATATGCATTTGTAGACAGGTTCATTATTATTTGGTGAACCTGTGTGGGATCGGCATGAATTGGTCTACAGTCCGGTTCGACAGTTTTTTGGATTTCAATATTTCTTGGTAAAGTTGCGCCCAGAAGCTTTACGACCTCATCCAGTACAGACTGAATTTGTAGTGGTCTGTATTTGACCTTTTCCTGGCGCGAGAAGGTTAAAATCTGCTGCACCAGATCCCTGGCTCGTTTGGCACTGGCATAAATTTGCTTCAGACTTTCATGTGCATCTGTATTTTCAGTTGGTAATTCTTCCAATAAAATTTCTGTATGACCAAGAATCGGGAATAAAATATTGTTGAAATCATGGGCAATCCCACCTGCCAAAGTGCCTATGGTATCCATTTTTTGTGCCTGGGCCAGCTTATCTCGCATCTGCAGTTCATCGGTAATGTCACGTTTGACTGCAACATAGTTGACGATTCTTCCCGACTTATTCCAAACAGGCGAAATAGTTGTTTCCTCAGTATAAAATGATCCGTCCTTTTTTCGGTTGGTGATATTACCTTTCCAAGTCTGGCCTTTGCTAATGGTAGTCCATAGTTTCTGGTAAAACTCAGGATTATGTTCTCCACTTTTCAATATTCTCGGATTTTTACCGATCAGTCTCTGCCTGGTGTAGCCTGTAAGGTGTTCAAAAGCCGAATTTACATATTCAATTTTCCCGTTGGCATCTGTAATTACAACAGTTACCGGAGATTGCTCTATGGCTGTTAACAACAATTCCCTTTCAGATTCACTTTTTTTGCGGTCTGTAATGTCGGTTGAAATACCAACCATTCTCCATGGCTGTCCCTTTTTATCCTTGATCAATTGTGTCCTGCAAAAAACAATATACTCCCGGCCTTCGGTATCATAATTGACCACCTCTCCCCGCCATGCCCCATACTTAAGTGTGTATTCGATGATCTCAGCCTGTGTGGCACCTTTTGAGGCATCTTCACCGTATACGGCTACAGGTTTATTGATCAAATCTGCCCGGTTCATTTTAAATGTTCTGAGTATGGCCTCATTCACATAGACAATATTTCCTTCAAGGTCAGTGGCAGTAACATGATCCTGGATCTGATCAAGAAGCAAGGCCTGGAACTCAAGCGCCCGCTCTGCATTTTTTCGGGTTGTTATATCCAGAGCCGTAAAAGTGACCCCTTTTGTAAAATCCTCGAAATCAATAGGCGTTGAACTGAGAAGCACATCTATAATTTCACCGTTTTTTAGCTTCCATTTAGTTTCAACTGTTCCAGTCCCTGACTCCCTGATTTGCTTATATTTTTCCCTGCCGACATATTCAAAATCTTCATCGTTTTGATAAAGCAGCCTGGCATTTTGACCAATGAGCTCTTCTTTAGGGTATCCAGTCATTTTCTCCAACAATTCATTGGCTTGAATAATGATCCTGTCACTAACAACCCCAATACCGGTGGGGGCTGAACGAAAAATACTCTCAATGGTCTGAGAACTTTCTTTTAAAGCCTGTTCAGCCTCTTTTTTTTCAGTCACATCCATGAGTACCCCGGACCATGACACACTGCCATCATCAAGTTTACTTGGATTGGAAACTCCTGAGAGCCATTTTACACTTTCTGAGTTGTGACAAACGCGGAACTCCTTGGCCCAGACAGACATATCCCTGCTTGATTGGACAAAGGCTTCTTCCAATTTTTTTACATCATCCGGATGAATTGCACTTATCACTTTCGATATATCCTGAAGGTCCTGCAGCGACTTTCCAAATAGTGCACATGCCCCGTGGCTGATGAAAGGTAATGTCATAGACCCGTCAGGCTTTTGAACAAGCTGGAAAACCGCGCCTAATAAACTTGAAATAACATCTCCGAACCTTTCTTCACTTTGCTTTAATGCGTACTCAGCACGGTTGCCTAACGTTGCGTCTTCCCTTAAAAGAATGCCTCCAAGAAATTGGTTATTCTTTTTTACAGGAACAGCTTTTATGTGCTGAAATCCCGAGTGGCCACCTGTGAACTCAGGGAAATAAACATCTTCCAGCAAAACTGGTTTACCATCAAAAACAGGCGCCAATAAGGATGCAACACCTGCATTAACAATACCTGGCAGTTCTGTTATTTTTTTACCGATAAAAAAAGAGGCATCATAACGATGTCTGGCAATTGTTTTTAAATGCCATTTATTAACAAAAGTAATCTTTCCATGTGAATCAAACCGCATGATAGAGACCGGAGATTCATCTGCTAATTGCCTATATTCATCCTTTTGCCTGCACAACGAATCCTCAATATTTACACGACTGCTGATATCTTTTAAAGTGGAGACTCTTACAGTTTGTCCCTGATATGTTGAACTATGCGCTTGAATTTCACAGGGGAAAATAGAGCCGTCTTTGCGTCGGGCGATGGTTTGGTAAGGATCAGAATGCAACTTATGCATTTTTTCCCGGAAAAGATCATGGTCTTCAGGAATGATCCAGTCTTTTTCTGGACGCCCTTTTGCTTCCTCAAGAGTATATCCGAACATTTTTTCTGCTGCCGGGTTTTGGTCAATGCAGATTCCATTTTCAGAAAAAAAGATAGCTTCCGAAGACGCCTCAAAAAAGGCTTTTAAACGGGATTCGGTCTCTTCTGTTTTTTCACTGGCATTTTTCTCCAGTTCTTTCACCCGTTGTTCAAGTGCTTCATAAGACAATTTGATTGGCATGTAACCACCTTGAAACAAAGAAAGATTGCCGTTCCAGACGAATATTCTATAGATAAATGAGAATAATACTACCTTTTTTACCCTGGAAAAGAAAGGATCAAAATCCAAAGTCCTCAGTGATGCAAAGGTTACCTTCCCTAAGTTAAGGTTGCCTCATGCTCCTAAGTCTGCCATAAAAAGCAAATGTTTAAAACTTGCAATACATGTGCACAACAATGGGAAACCAGAGAAGATTTTTTATCCGACCCAAACATTGAAGCCATTGGGTATCAGGTCTTTTTTGAAAACCTGAAATTAGGCCTTTTCCTGTTTAACCACTCCTGCCGTACAACCCTTTCCATTGAAGCTGAGCTTTTGCTTGATCTTTATCAAGGTCCTATTTATACAGAACGCGTCCCTCAAAAAAACAGGCAGTGTCCGGGAAGGTGCCTGAACAAAAATATACTCTCCCCTTGTTCTGACAAGTGTAAGTGTGCCTTTATCTCGAAACTGCTTTTAATTTTGAAGCAATGGAAAAAAACCAAATAAAAACCGGGCCATTTAAAATAAATGGCCCGGCCAAAAAAAGGAAGGAGGGGTTATAACAATTGGGATATTTCGCTCATGGCAAATTGAGCTGCCCAACATTAAGACCCTTTTTATCAGATAAGTCTAACCGGAATATGACCCGGACATTACCAATTGGTAAACATTGAAAAATTTTAAGAGAGCCTTCTTCCAATACCTGCAAGCCCCAGAAGACCAAACCCAATTACCAGCATAATCGTAGGTTCAAAGTTAGTTTGTGAAAATGAAATAATATTTGCAAATGCCAGTGATGATGTAAACACACAAGCGATTGTAACTGCAGCAATGAGGAATGTTTTCATTATATGTCTCCTGAGATTAATATCTTTTACAGCTAACAATAGCAAAGATAATGCCAAGTCAAATACCTCATTATTTTTAAACAGTTACGTATTTGAGTGTAATATGAATCATGGAGAAACTGTAAAAAAGAACCAATTATTTGGTAAAAAAAGTAATAGTTTCTTAACTTTCATACCTTTAAATTAAGACAGGCCTGATAATAAAGCAGCCAAACATGTACTGTTGAATTCCCCAAAAAGGAAAAATTCAACCGGAGGCATATATCTAATATTCCGAGGATTTATATTTTCCTCTGACGATGAAGTTGAGTCAAAAGACTTTTTTGAGATGTCTTCTAGGTGCTATTAAAGAGACAATAACTCGGCTGCATTTTCATAGCATAATCTTCTTTCAAGAGCCGTATCACCGGAACACACTTTTTTTATTACTTTAATTGCAGGTTTCCGGTTTCCATAGGGCCAGTCAGAAGCATACATGACCCGATCAGGCCCAAAAGCTGTGAGCAGTTCTTTTACACGGCTTGGAGCCTGGAAAGAAGTGTCAACCATTACATTTTTATACTGACTCAGCTTTGAGATGGTTTCTTTGTACTCGAACATACCGGCATGTCCTGCGATGAATGTCACTTTGGGGAAAGCTGTCACAAGTTTTTGTGCATAATCGATTGTACCCAGTTCTGGGTTTTGCTTTACGGATCTTTCTTCTTTCAAATAATAAGACGCTTTACCACAGTGGAATAGTATGGGCAGGCCATGAACTGCAAAAGCTTCGACTGCATCAAATGTTCTTTTGTCAGAGAGCGGAACTTTCTGGATAATCGGATGCAATTTTAATCCTTTAGCCCCGGAACCCACTTCATGCCTGAATGCCTCTTCAAAGTCGTAAGCCCTTGTAAAATCAACACCTGTAAATGGAATGATCCTTGAGTTTACCTCTGATGCCTTTTTTAAATCGGAAAAGGTCAGATAAGGAGGTATCGGCATGCAGACGCTTGCCTTAATACCGTTATCATCCATGGAACTTATCATATTTTCAAGGGTTGCAGTGGCATTTCTATCTATTTCAGCTTTGGTGACCAACAAAGAAAACTGATTGTAGATCCACTTTTCAATAGAAAATAACGGCGCACTTTTATAAAGCTGAAGCTCAGAGTGCGAGATGATGTCGTAACCAATTCTTTTTTTAATTCCCTTTTGCCAAATTAAATCTCCGCCATCCGGATTAAGGATATCTCCTAAATGGGTATGGACATCTATAATTTCCATGTTTCCCCTGTAATTATTTCATTCTAAACTGATATTCAGTTTCACATAAACGATTAATGAATACCAAGGTGTTGTAAATCAGATGCAATAGGTCCGCCTGTAGCCGGGTTATATTTACGCACCCGGTAATAACGGCGGACCATTTTTTGAATAGGGACAACAGACTTTTTAGGGTATTTTGTTACGGCTTCGTTTGTAAATCTTAGAGGCAGGGTATCGTCTTCCGGGGTTAACCCCATAGCAACGTTCATGTGGCGTTCTAATTTGTTTATTCTCTCTCCAGCCAGCTTAAAATCCCATTGGGTCATACGGATACCGGTTATGGACCAAAAAAGACGACTATATATGCTCCAATTCATCATCAACATGGACAGCTTTGGAAATAAGATCATGGACGCTTTCAACATGGGTTTTGGGATATATTTCGGAACTACTGGTTCTGTAAGAACGGCAAAGGCAGTAAACAGGCAGCTTTGAAGGGAGTTGATACCGGCATAAATGTCTTCCAAAAAAGCCACCCATTCATGCTTGCCAAGCGTGGTGTAAGCCGGCATAAATTCCATAATTGCCTCCATTCCCACAAGGTAGGACCCCAAATGACATCCCCCTTTATTATGAACGGCGTAAGAGAGGCCGTGCCCCCAGCTTGCCCGAGGGTCATATGCGGCTATTTCCAGGCCCTTTGTATGGATTGCAAAAGATTCGCCCCCGTATTTGTGACTCATCCATCTTACCCCTTTTGCCAGATCGTATCCCTCTCCACGCTGAAACGCTATGTCTTCCAGGATTGCTGAAATATTGTCGTGGTTTTTAAATGAAAGCTTTGTTTTGCGTATCCCTTTTTCACCTGCTTCCATGGCCCAGGCAATGCAGCTTCCCGCAGAAATGGTGTCCATGCCAAATTCGTTCATCAGGTCGTTCCATTCGCCAATTTTATCGGGATCGTAGTTTTCAATATTGCTGCCAAACATACCCATGGTTTCATACTCAGGTATCTGGCGGAGGGTTCCGTCAGGATAATGGCCTTTATGTCCGCACAATACATTACAGTACCGGCAAGTGGAGTGACGTGTTTTGTATCTGTCCGCCATATTTTCACCGGATAATACATCAGTTCTTGGGTCATAGCGGTCCCTGAAATTTCGAACCGGGGTATAACCGGTTCGGATACCATGGCGGGTATTCGCATTGGTTCCAAAAAGACGGAAAGCGTTTATGAACCCGTTCCGAAGTGTATATCGCTTGCTCTTGTCGACAGTCCGGGAAAACATCTTTTCTAAAACAGGAACATTTTTATATGTTTTTCCACATGCAACTACTGCCTTAAGATTTTTTGATCCCAAAACAGCCCCTATGCCTCCCCTGCCTGCAAACCTATGGCCGGAGCAGACATTGGCGTAAGAAACAAGGTTTTCTCCGGCAGGACCTATGACAACCGCAGCCTCCCGGACACTCATATTAAGTGCTTTCTGGGTCGCCTGTGTTCCTTTTCCCCAGAGCGTTGACGCTTCTTCAAATTCAACGGAATCATGACTTAACTTTATAACGGTAGGTGTCTTGGCTTTTCCGGATATGATGACCCCGTCCCATCCCGCGGTTTTACATGCCTCCCCAAAAGGTCCTCCGCAGGAAGAAGCCACCATTAATCCAGTCAGAGGAGATTTTGTAATCACTTCAAAGCGGGCTGAGCATGGCGCTCCAGTTGAGAGAAGTACACCGTTAGAAAAGATGATCAGGTTGTCTGCGTCTAAGGGCTCAACATTTTTGAGCTTGTTCTTTAATCGGTCAAAATAAATTTTGAGACCCAGGCCTTTTCCGCCTATAAACTTTTTCAAATCATCTTTAACTACCGTATGAACACGCCAGGTTTTATCGGTCAGGTTGATATCAAGGTATTTATTACTGGTTCCTCTTATTGTTTTCACGGTCTTTCCTCCATAGAAATTGCATCAAACATGCAACTGGAAATGCAAAACCCGCAGGCAATACAATTTTTTGACTCTGATAAAACAGGAAAATTTTCACTCAAAGGTCTATACCTGTCTGCCATGGATAAGGCACCTACAGGACAGCTGCTGACACAACTTTCACAGGCATAGCAAAGAGCCCTGTCAATATACGGCTTCGGCCATAATTCTTTTTTCAGCTTTAAAACCGTTTGTCCGCTATGATCAAGCACACAAGACCTGGAGCACACCCTTCCACATGCTCCGCATTCGAGACACGCCCACTCATCTATGACATGCAACTCTTTTTTTTCGCCTTGGATTGCATTGACCGGACATATTATTTTACAAACCGTGCAGCCAATGCATTCGGCCGTTATAGTGTAAGTCATTTTTATCCTAATGATTTTAAATCTGCATTAACGAACAAAACATCCGTATTATCAATACTTATAGGAAACGCTTATCTGCACTTTGCAACTACATTTTTTCCAGTGCAGTTTTTACAACTTTCGCTAACATCTCTATTTCCTCGTCCGTAATCGTAAGTGGCGGCCTCAACACGACGCTTTCTTTTGCCACTGCCCCCTGTACGGCAAATAGACCGTTGTTTCGTGCTGACACACAAAAAGCCGTTGCCAAATCGGTATTTCTAAAGCGCAGTGATATTAGAAGCCCCATACCACCTACAGAATCAATATATTCCTGATTATCCCCAAGGAATGAGTTTAAGTACCCCATAAGCCTTTTCCCTGATTTTTGAGTCTGTTCCCATGGGCGCTTTTCGGAATATGTATTCAACATATGGACTGCAACTTTGCACCCCACATCATGCCCACCAAAAGTACAAAGGTGAATCAATGGATGCTCATCAAAAAATGTTTTAACCTTTGGAGTAAAGGCAAGGCCCGTCATCGGGAAAACCCCGGCCGTAATTGCTTCCCCGAACAAAAGGATATCCGGTTCAACACCATAATAATCTTTTGAAAACTTATAACCGGTTCTGCCAAACCCGGTCTGGGTTTCGTCAAAGATCAACAGCGTCCCAAAATGGTCGCACAATTGTTTAAGTTCACGCAGATAGTTTGAGTCTGCTTTTCGGCAATTGTTTTCCACTTGAACAGGTTCCAGGATAAACGCCGCAGTATCATGATTGATGGCATTTCTGGCAGCCTCTATATTGTTAAATTCAACAATCGATTGCCCGGGAATCAAGCTTCCAAACTGTTTTTTCTCGGGACGATCCGAAAGACCAAGAGCAAACCCAGTATCCCCATACCATCCGCCGTCTACTGAAATAAGTTCTGTTTTACCGGTATAGCCCCTGGCAAGCTTGCAGGCAGCATCCATCGCCTCTCCTCGAACGACCGTAAACAAAGAACAACTTAGATTTCCGGAGATAAAACCGGCAAGCCTGTTAGCCAGAGTTGCCTTTTCCTCTGAAATCAACACAAAGTTGCCGTGATCAGTCTCACGTGCGGATTGTTTCAACACCTTTATTGCAGACGTATTTTTCCTTCCAAGGTTGTAGGTTGATGCCCCGGAATAACAGTCAATATAGGCGTTTCCATCAATATCATACAAATAGATACCTTCTGCATGGCTTTCTATAATGTCCATTCCGCTTGAATGAAGTTGTTCAATTAACCCTTCTGAAAAAAGAGATTTTGCTTCGTTAATTAATTCTTCTGTCATTGTATTGTCTTGTATTTCTTTGACGGCCTGCAGTGTATTCATGGCATATTCCTTTAATTTGTGTTTGTTACATACCGAATTTGCGTAAGAAGACATTCACTGGGATCAGGATATCATCCTCATTGAGCCATTTTCTGACGATCGGAATTTTTGACAAAGGCAGAAGAAAGAAAAGGTAAAACCGTTGTATGGACACAGCTTTTTTGAACCGGGTCAGAAACTCATCCACTTGCGTTTCCGTCACTGTCAAAGGAAACATAAATCGCATTACCTGAGGGGCATTGCCGGAGTATGCTGCAAAAATACCTGAGTTTGACAAACAGTCGGCCATTAAAACACCCATAAATTCCTGGGTATATTCAATACCGATCATAAGGCCTTTTCCACGTATCTCTTTGATAATGGAGGCATTTTTTTCCATAATACGTGTAAGCCCTTCTTTTAGACGCAACCCCATTTTTTCCGCGTTTTGCCAAAGTTTTCTTTCCAAAAGCACGTCAATGACTTTTGATGACACCTGGCAGCTGATATCATTGCCACCGCCTGAGGATGTGTGGAAAAATGGATTTTTGTTTACGTATCCGACCAGTTGCTCGGTGTCACGGTAAACTATCGCACCGTTCGGGCAGACGCCGCCGCCAATTGATTTAGCCAAGCACATAATGTCCGGTACAACGCCTGAGTGTTCTGAAAACCAGATCTTTCCGGTGCGCCCGAACCCGGTCTGAATCTCATCAAAGATAAGAATGA
Organism: Desulfobacterales bacterium; assembly: GCA_022361535.1. Next base: position 6,626 of record JAKSAU010001119.1, on the reverse strand, counting down.
TACCCAGATCATCGCATAAAGTCCTCAGCCCTTGCAGGTATTCATCTGTGGCAACATGGATTCCGCCTTCGCCCTGTACCGGTTCAAGTAAAATGGCAGCCGTTCTCTCTGAGGCAATCGATCTTATTGCAGACAGATTGTTAAAGGGAACCAGACGACATCCCGGCATAAGCGGCTCGAACAACTCTTTGTAATAGGCTTTTCCTCCTGCGGACAAACTGAGTCCGGAATGACCGTGATATGCCAGTTCCATTGAAATAACTTCATCTCTGCCTGTGGCACCTTTTGCCAATTTAATGGCAGCCTCTATTGAATCAGCTCCGCTTCCGGTAAATACAACCTTGTTAAGGTCGCCTGGAGAAAGGTTCGACAGCTTTCTGGCAAATTCAATTTTCGGTTTGGAAAGAAGCGTGGTGGTTCCCATATCGGAATGATCCGCCTGATTACACATGGCCGAAATCACTTTTGCATTGCATCGTCCTGTGTTGAATGAACCTGCAGAAGAAAAACAATCAAAATACGATTTACCGGATTTTGCCTCTACAAACTCGACACCTTGTCGACGTTTCTCCAAGATGTCTAAATGACCTGCCATCAGGAAACGGATTTGGCCCTTTGAAATATGATCTCCGAATTGCTTGAAAATTACATCTTTCTTTTTTGAACTCATCACGTTGAGTTTTTTTGCTCCCATGAACGCCTCCAATCTAAAATAGTTATTGCCAGGCAGAATGTAGCTGCGATCTATTGCAGTTCTCCTAATTGCAATTGGTATACCTTGATGCCCATTTTTCAATTTAACCATATAATAACAAGTAGTTAACAATATTGATCGAATTTAATCAGGCAGATAAGCTTTTCGATTTTTACTATATATGGTGTTTATTTAAACTATGACACCAAATATGATAAATACGGTCTATATGTTGCATTTTAGAGTAAAAACACAATGTCAAATCTTAAAATTTGTCATATTTGGTGAAAATAGGATACTCTGAGAAAGGATTAGTATCTAAATGAAGTTAAAACCTTAACTAATGTATTTTTTCAATACAAATAGGCAAAATAAATGTTTCAACAATCTTGTCAATTCAGCTGCATTTGATTGCAATTCTCTACATTTATTCTGTTCTGAATAGAATTTATGATATATGGTATTTAAAGTATAAAAACATTGAATATGATTTAAATAAGGGTTTGTAAAACTTAGACGACTTTTTAAGATCTAAAAAGCGAGGTATTCAATTGACTAACAAGACAGCGTTTTTTATGGAAGCGACATTAAAAATCTGTTCCACTGTGGATATTGAAAAAGCATTATGGAATTGCCTGCTATACTTAAAGGACATTATCCCGGCCACTCATATTGGATTTCATTTTTACGATTATGAACTAGGTATGACCGAAACGATCGCGATGGCAAACTATTTCGGAGGACAGTCGTTGTCATTAAAGACCCACTATGACATTGATGTTCGAAATGACATCAAAAATAACTGGGTTCAGGGTGTCCATTGCTTTAAAAATATTGGTGACGTTTCTTTTCTTAAAGATGCTGCCAAAGAATTTGATCTATCAGATGCTTCAGCAATTATCATGGACCTGATGCTTGAGGAAGAGGAAGTCGGTATCGTCAGTATGATAAATGAAAAAGGAACCCCCTTTTCTGCCGAACATATCGACTTATTTAAATTGCTCAACAAGCCCTTTGCAATTGCCATAACAAATGCGCTCCGATACAGAGAACTTAAACTATTAAAAGATATTCTGGCAGATGATAACCGCTACTTTCAAGATGAGTTGACAAGCAGGATCGGCAAAGAGATTGTCGGTGCTGATACCGGGTTAAAGGCAGTAATGGATCAGGTTTACCAGGTTTCTGAACATGAAAGCCCGGTCTTAATATTGGGTGAAACAGGAACTGGCAAAGAAGTGATCGCCAACTCTATTCATAACCTGTCGAACAGAAAAAACGGCCCCTTTATTAAGATAAACTGTGGTGCAATCCCGGCGACCCTTATCGACAGCGAATTATTCGGCCATGAAAAAGATGCATTTACAGGTGCAAACACCAGGAAAAGAGGACGTTTTGAGCGTGCAGACGGCGGAACCATCTTTCTTGATGAAATCGGAGAGCTTTCTCTAGCTGCCCAGGTCAGACTCCTTAGAGTTCTGCAGGAAAAGGAACTGGAACGCGTGGGTGGGACTGAACCGATAAAGGTCAATGCACGGGTTATCGCAGCAACACACAGGGACCTGGATTCAATGCTGGAAAAAGGGCTGTTCAGAGAAGATTTATATTTCAGGATAAAAGTCTTCCCCATCATGATTCCGCCACTCAGAGAGCGTATAACGGACATACCCATATTAGTCCAGTACCTGATTCAGAAGAAATCAAAGGAATTAAACAAACCATTTGTTTCCCGGATGGCTCCCGATTCCATTGACCATTTGATGGAGTATGATTGGCCCGGCAATATCCGGGAACTGGAAAATATTGTGGAAAGAGCTCTGATTAAAAACCAGGGAGAGCCCCTTGATTTTGAGATGAGTACGTCAGGGAATAAGCACAAAGCCTATTCGATGGCGGATATTTCCAATCCTAAACTACTCAACCTGGATCAAGTTAACGCAGCTCATATCAAAAGAGTGCTTGGTATCGCAAATGGAAAAATAGACGGCCATGGCGGAGCCGCCGAATTGCTTGGGGTTAACCCCAACACACTGCGGCACCGGATGAAAAAACTTGGGGTGCCGTTCGGCAGAAGGTCGAAAAAAACAAGATCCAAATTGTAAAAATATAAAGATTCACTCTGACTGACAGGGATAGTCTACGGTGGTTATTTGGCATAGAACTGACCTTGTTTCATAAGTAGTCTTTGCTATCAAGCCTAACTGAATTCTTGCTCAGCTACAAAAAGTCCTCACCTCTCTTGAAAACACTATAATGTGGCATATTTTATATAAATATTTCCGTTTCTGTATCCATTGAAAATTTCTCCGCTCAACCTCAGACAAATTCCAAAGCGGAAATTAAATAAGTGATAACCACTTGAGATCATACAAGCATATTTAGGAGAACCATAATGTCACGTTTTTATATTGACTGTCGGGACTATCCAGGAGATGTTAAATGCTCTGTTGCTCTTTCTGCAGACTCAAAAGAGGAGCTGTTGAATGCAGTTGTCCAACATGGGACAACGGTTCATGGATATGAAGACACCCCCGAATTCAGAGAAAAAATCGTCACAGAATTCAAGGAGGGAACACCTCCTGCCTGAAATTAACATCCACAATATTATGGGTTGCTCTTGGCCTTATTCTATCTATATGTCCAGGGGCAACCTTTTTTTATTTGTTCCTGAATTTCATAGAATTACAGGGACAGTCTGGGATATTTGTTATACTTGGAAAAAGGCCTTGCCCTGAAGGTAGTCTTCGCCTCACCTCCTCAAGTAGATCGGCTATATTTTTGCCTCGGGTCATCAATAGCAGAAGACTCTATCGTTATTTTAACCGATGGTCTGGGCCAACAAAGAAAGAGATCTGTCACACCATGGGTTCACTAATCTGCCGAATCGAAAAATAGTTTAACCTTTCATCCAATTCAGTGAAGAAGAACCACATCATTTATATCCTTATTTTCATAGAGACCACTCAAGGCCTGTTTTCTCTTCAGAGGTACTCCAGAGCTTAGCCGCAATTTCTTTATCTAAAGCATGTGGTTCTAATTCACATTGACCCACCGGACCAGTCCAATAATTTCGTCCTGTAGGGCCATAAAAACCCTTCTGATCCAGGTCTTTTTCGGTGGCACACATAACTTCAGGATAAGCTCCTTTTTCTGCCGATTGAACCAAGGGTGACAGTGTCATCAAAAACCATATGAACCGCATCATTAAACTACCGCTGGTTTTGATCAGTGATGTAGCAGAAGCACCCGGGTGACAAGCATAAACCTTAACATCGGTTTTTCCAGCTTTTTTCAATCTATCCTGCAATTCATAGACAGACATAATCTGAGCCAATTTGCTCTGGCTATAGGCATTATTGCCAGTGTAATTATTATCCCAGTTCATATCGTCAAACTTGATTGTTTTAAGTCCCATTTTGTAACCTTCACTACCTACAACAATGATACGTCCCTTGGATTTTTCAATCATCGGAAAAAGTAAAGTTTGTAGTGTGAAATGTCCGTAGTGGTTCACACCAAGCTGACTTTCAAAACCATCAGCAGTGAACTGCTGTTTGGGTACCTGGGCAATGGCTCCATTACAAATAAGTGCATCGATGCGGGGAACCGTCTCAAGGACCTCTTGTGCTGCTTTTCTTACAGAAGCCTGTTCTGCCAAGTCCATACGTATGAATGATACATCCGCATTATTACCAAGCTCCTGTTTCAAAGCCATGATGGCATCGGATGATTTTTTGGTGTTGCGATTCAGCATTACCACTTTTGCCCCTTTGGAAAGAAGTATCTTCGATGCCTCAAGTCCTGTACCGCTATTAGCACCAGTGACGAGGTATATCTTACCGTTAAGGGAGCTAATCCGCTCCGGTGTCCAGCCCATTGGTCCATATTGATTTTTTTTGGTCATTATTCAAATTCCATATTTGATGATTGTTTGTATGACAATTGTTTCTTTACGTTTGATATGAATATAACTCTACCTACTGATTAATAATAGGCGTAATAATCTCGAATAATTGCCTAATTGTATCATGGCGTTGATATGTCTGTTTTCCATTGCTATATTGGTCGTACAAGCAAACTAAAAATGGTACAACTTATCGAAAACAGGGTCAGCGAGGATGGCATGAGCAAACAACAAATAAAACGACTTATCGAAAACACGATCAGCGAGGATGGTATGGTTGAAACCGGGGTAAAGGGAGTACAACTCTTCCGGGTTACCGAGTCGATTAGTTGCGCGCCTGCGATTTACGAGCCCACCGTGATAGCCATTTTAAACGGTACGAAGGAAGCAATATTGGATGGGAAGTCATATGTATATGACAACAGTCAATACATGTGTTGTTCCATGTCGATGCCGGTAGAGGCGGGAACACCCAAAGCTTCGCCAGAAAATCCCCTCCTGGGTGTATATATTTCCCTGGATACGAAAGTGATGACCGAACTGGCAATTGAGATGGAAAGTGCCACTGGCGCCATCCGAAAACCCAAGAGTGGCCCTCTCCCACAGGGTTTTGCACTCGCCCGCTGGGATGACGCATTCACTGATGCGTTGTTGCGACTGCTACAATTGAGAGATAGCTCTGCGGATACGGCGATACTTGGTAAGGGGCGACTTCGGGAGGTCTACTATGCTGTATTGAAGGGGGATGCAGGGGATTCGGCAAGGCGTGCGTTTGGAGTTGGTAATGAAATTGCCCGGGCAATTGAGTATTTGTCTTCCCACCTGAACGAAGCGGTCACCATAGAAAATATGGCCGCACAGGTAGGGATGAGTCGAGCCGTGCTTCACCGAAAATTCAAGCAGGCGACTACGATGTCGCCTATACAGTTTGTAAAATCTATGCGGCTGAACAACGCTGCCATGAAAATTGCCGGAGGAATGAATGTGAGCGAAGCGGCTATGGATGTGGGGTATGTGAGTTCCTCTCAATTCAGCCGAGAGTTCAAACGTCTGTATGGGCAGTCTCCCAGACAGTGGAGCCACTCTAAGCAACTATCCGCTAAAATGACGTGATGGATGACACATTTTTTTGATCAGCCTAAAAGTTAACAATTCTTGCATCATGCGAAACTATCAAAAGCCTCGTGGATTCTAATGATATCCTCCTGCCTGCAATGAGAAAAGCCAGGATGTTGAATTATAGTATTATCTGTCACTCAAACCAATTTCAAAGCAGTCTTCAATAACAGAAGAATTTACCGCTATTTTAATCGATGGCTTGAGTCAATAAAGACAGAGATAATCTTTGGCTTGTCCTTGCGCATGTTTTGGTTCAATTTTAATTCTCAATACTGTTCCCGACATTTTGCATGAGTTGGATATAATACTGTATGGATTTGACATAACCCTTGATGTCAATCCTTTCATCGGTCCCGTGAATGCGTTGAGGGGTGCTCGGATCAAAAATAACAGGTATAAACCTGTAACAATCATCTGCAATGGAGGCATAGTGTTTAGAATCAGTTCCCCCTGTCACTAATCCGGGTGTTACCGATGTTCCCGGAAAAATTTGGTATATTGTCTTTTTTATGACGCTATGGCCAAATGAATCAGTGCTTGATATGGGCGAAGCTTCACGACTTACCCGGCCATGGATGGTTATTTGAACATTGGGATCATCAATTACATTTTTCGCATGAGTTACAACATCGGAAACCGTATCACCGGGCAAAATTCGAAAATTAACCAGGGCATGTGCTTTTGACGGTAGTACATTTTCCTTAACACCACCACTCATAATCGTAGGCGCTGTGGTTGTCCGGATCATTGCATTGGTTGTATTTTTTTTAGATAATTGTCCTATAATCAGTCCTTTAAACAACCATTGATTGGCAAACAGCGCTTTTTGCACAAAAGGCAGGTCAGGTCCAATTGTGTCAAACAAAAGCCCAACAGCACCAGACAAGGAGGCTGGCATCTGGTTTTGTT